>CANRHK010000008.1 GCA_947630395.1 uncultured Oscillospiraceae bacterium | reverse complement strand
GCCGGGGCCATCCCAATGTCTGCGAGCACTTGCAGGTCTATGGCGTCCACCTCAACGGCGGGTGCCAGGAGTACATTAAAATGCCCGCCAAGCGGGTCCACAAGGTGAACGCGGACGTGCCCTGGGAGTGCACGGTGCTGGCCGAGCCCCTGACCATCGGCTTTCGCAGCTGCAACCGGGCGGAGGTAGCCGAGGGGGACTACGTGCTGGTCCAGGGCTCCGGCACCATCGGCCTGTGCGCTATGCTGGCGGCCAAGAGCATGGGCGCCATTGTCATGATGACCGACCTCTTTGATGAGAAGCTGGCCTACGCCAAGGATCTGGGCGCGGATTACGTGCTCAACGCCCGCAACGTGGACGTGAAGGAGGAGATCCTGCGCATCACCGGCGGCATGGGCCCCAACGTGGTCCTGGACGGCGTGGGCAACCGCCGCAGCCTGGAGGACGCCATCGACATGGCCTCCGTGGCCGGCCGCATTGTGGAGCTGGGCATGGGCGATATCGCCTCCCAGGTGTCCCATGTGAAGCTGGCCCGGCGGGATCTGACTGTCATGGGCACCCGGCTCCAGGCCCACGAGTTCCCGGCGGCCATCTCCTTCGTGGAGGAGAACTGGCAGCGGCTCCAGGGCTTCGTCAACGGCAAGTACGCCGTGGAGGACGTGGGGCAGGCCTTTGACACCTGCGTCAACCGGCCCCAGGACGTGCGGAAGGTCCTCATTGCCCTCTGAGAACGTTAGAAATACGATGTGCGCGCTCTGCGCGGAAAGGATGAATCACCATGAATCAGAAGCAGTGGAAGCAGCTGGAGTCCGTGGTGGCCCAGACCAACACCGGCCTGCCCGTGGGCCTTATCGTGGACAGCCCCTGGATGCCCGGCTACTGCGGCATCAGCAACATCGACTTCTTCATGCGGCCCGACACCTGGATGGACGCCTACAAGAAGATCAAGGCCGACTTCCCCGACGCCATCTTCCTGCCCGACTGGTGGAATGAGTTCGGCATGGCCACCGAGCCCTCCGGCTTCGGCGTCAAGTTCGACTTCTATGACGACAACCTGCCCACCGTCCACCACATCATTGAGGACACCGACGATGAGATCATTGACACTCTCACCGCCCCCGACCCCCGGAAGAACGGCCTCATGCCCCTGCTGCTGAACCTCCAGCGGTACGCGCAGCCCCGGATTCAGGAGCTGGGTGAGGAGATCAACATCGTCAGCACCCGGGGCCCCCTGACCATTGCCTCCCACCTGATGGAGCTGACCGAGCTGCTGGTGGGCATCAAGATGGACGGGGACGCCATCCACAAGATTCTGAAGGTCACCACCAAGCTGTGCAAGGACTGGCTGGAAGCCCAGCTGGAGAACGTGAAGACCGCCAAGGGCATTCTGGTGCTGGACGACGTCAGCGGCTTCCTCAACAATGAGGACTACCAGGAGTTCGCCCACCCCTACCTGAAGGAGATTTTCAGCGCCTTCCCGGAGACCATGCACCTGTTCCACAACGACACGGACAACGACATTATCGTGCCCTACATCGAGGACCTGGGGGTGGACGTCTTCAACTTCACTCACAAGAAGGACATCGGCTCCATCAAGGAGAAGGTGGGTAAGAAGGTCATCCTGCTGGGCAACGTGCCCCCCATGTCCCTGGTGCGGGAGAACGAGGAGACCGTCTACGCCCAGACCCAGGACGTCATCGCCAAGTACATTGCCGCCAACGGCGGCGACCACCATGGCCTGTTGGTCAGCACCGGCGGCGGCATGGCTATGGGCGCCACCCAGGCCAACACCCAGGCCCTGATCCGCGCCGCTCAGGAGTATAAGCTGTAACATAGTTGGGGCGGGCCGTACGCGGCCCGCCCTGCCAATGAAATCACTCAGCAACCATAAAAGAGGTAAAAACTGCAATGGAAATGACAATGCGCTGGTACGGCCGGGGGTACGACACCGTGACCCTGAAGCAGATCCAGCAGACCTGCTACGTCGAAGGGATCATCACCACCCTCATGGACAAGCTGCCCGGGGATATCTGGTCCCCGGAGGAGATTCTGACCCGGAAGCGGGAGGTGGAGGACGCTGGCCTTCATCTGGCCGGCATTGAGAGCGTCAACGTCAGCGACGCCATCAAGGTGGGCGCTCCCGAGCGGGACAGGGACATTGACGCCTATATCAGGACCCTGGAAAATTTGGGTAAGGCGGACATCCACATGGTCTGCTACAACTTCATGCCCGTCTTCGACTGGACCCGCACAGACCTGGCCCGGCCCCGGACCGACGGCTCCACCGTGCTGGCCTACAGCCAGGACGTGATCGACGGCATGGACCCGGAGAACATGTTCGACTCCATCCACGGCGGCATGCACGGCGCCATCATGCCCGGCTGGGAGCCGGAACGGATGGCCCACATCAGGTCCCTCTTCGACCTCTACAAGGACACGGACGAGGAGAAGCTGTTCGCCAACCTGAAATATTTCCTGGAGGCCATCATGCCGGTGTGCGACAGGTATGACATCAACATGGCCATCCACCCCGACGATCCGGGCTGGAGCGTCTTCGGCCTGCCCCGCATCATCTCCAGCCAGGAGAAGCTGAAGCGCCTGATTGACATGGTGCCCAACCCCCACAACGGCGTCACCCTCTGCACCGGGTCCTACGGCACCAACCTGAACAACAACATCGTCGACACCATCCACATGCTGAAGGGCCGCATCCACTTCGCCCACATTCGGAACATCCGCTTCAACGACGGTATGCGGGACTTCGAGGAGTGCGCCCACCTGACGGAGGACGGCACCTTTGACATGCACGCCATCATGCGGGCCCTGTACGACGTGGGCTTCAACGGCCCCATGCGCCCGGACCACGGAAGGATGATCTGGGGCGAGGAGGCCATGCCGGGCTATGGTTTGTATGACAGAGCCCTGGGGGCCGCTTATCTGCGCGGCCTGTGGGAATCGATTTGTAAGGAGGCAAAACAGGCATGAAACTGAGCTTGCAGGGGATCCGGGACAGGGCGTCCTGGGAGCGGGCCGGCATCCAGCTGCCGGAGTTTGACCTGGAGACCGTGGGGCAGAGAACCCACGACCAGCCCACCTGGGTCCACTTCGGGGCGGGCAACATCTTCCGGGCCTTCCCAGCGGCGGTGCTCCAGCGGGTGCTGGACTCCGGCAAGTACGACAGGGGCATCGTCGTGGCCGAGGGCTTTGACTACGAGATCATCGACAAGGCCTACCGCCCCTATGACAACCTAAGCCTGCTGGTACAGCTGAAGTCCGACGGCTCCATCGACAAGCGGGTGGTGGGTTCCGTCACCGAGAGCTTGAAGGCCGATCCCCAGTTCGGGGACGACTGGGCCCGGCTGGTGGAGATCTTCCGCAACCCCTCCCTCCAGATGGTGAGCTTCACCATCACTGAGAAGGGCTACGCCGTCTCCCCCGCCGATCTGGAGCGGGGCATGGCCCCCCAGCTCATTATGGGCAAGGTGACCGCTCTGCTGTATGAGCGGTTCCGGGCGGGCGCCCTGCCCGTCACCCTCCAGAGCATGGATAACTGCTCCCACAACGGCGACAAGGTGAAGTCCGCTGCGGAGGCCTACGCCAGGGCCTGGACAGAGGCCGGGCTGGTCCCCGCCGGTTTTCTGGCGTATGTCACCGGCGAGAGCAAGGTGACCTTCCCCTGGTCCATGATCGACAAAATCACCCCCCGGCCCGACGCCAAGGTCCAGCAGATGCTGACCGCCGACGGCTTTGAGGACAGCGGCACCATCCTCACCCAACGCCGGACCTACACCGCCCCCTTTGTCAACGCGGAGGAGACGGAGTATCTGGTCATTGAGGACAAGTACACCAACGGCCGCCCGCCCCTGGAGCTGGGCGGGGTGCTGTACGCGGACAGGGAGACCGTGGACAAGGTGGAGAAGATGAAGGTCTGTACCTGCCTGAACCCGCTCCACACCGCCATGTCCATCTACGGCTGCATGTTGGGCTACACCCTTATCTCCGCAGAGATGAGGGACGAGGATCTGCGGGGGCTTATCACCAAGATGGGCTACATCGAGGCCATGCCGGTGGTGGTGGACCCGGGCGTGCTCAAGCCCGCCGACTTCATCGGCGCGGTTTTGAACAAGCGCCTGCCCAACCCCTTCATGCCCGACGCGCCCCAGCGCATCGCCACGGACACCTCCCAGAAGCTGTCCATCCGTTTCGGCGAAACCATCAAGGCTTACCAGGCCCGGGGGCTGGATATGGACCGACTGGTGCTGATCCCCCTGGTGCTGGCGGGCTATGCCCGGTATCTAAAGGGCGTTGATGACGAGGGCAAAGCTTTCGAAATCTCCCCCGACCCCATGCTGGCCGAGCTCCAGGCCATCGTGGCCCCCCTGGAGGTCAAGGAGGGGGAGCAGGATATGAGCTGCCTCAAAACCCTGTACAGCCGCGCCGACGTCTTCGGCGTGGATCTGTACGCCGCCGGACTGGGTGAGCGCGTCGAGGATATGGCCGCCGAGCTCTTTGCCGGCCCCGGCGCGGTGCGGAAGACCCTGCACAAGTACGTCTCCGCCCGGTAAGCGGCATAATATAAGAGCGCCCCTGCCCGGATGGGCAGGGGCGCTCTGGCTGTCAGGAGGGGCGATCCCGTAGTTGTGCGATCAGTTCTTGCAGGGCGGCGTCCTGTGCGGCGGGAGAGAGTCCGCTCTCCTCCAGCCAGCGGCGGACGTACCGGGCGTAGATCTGATTGACGCCGTCCGCCGGCGCGTCGCCGTCGGGTGGCGGTGCCGGATGGACGCGCACCGCCTGGATTCTGTCCCGCGCCATGGATGGGACCTCCTTTCCCCGGTTTTTCTCCATCCTATGCCGGAGCGGGCGGGGTCATGCCGGGGATTGTTGCCCTTGCAGCGGCGGCGGCAATCGGCCGTTGCAGGGGACAAAGGCGTTGGTGAGGATGGCGATGAGCCGCTCCCGGGGACTCTGAATGATCCGGCAGCCCATGACGCCGCAGGCGTTGCAGCCGAGACCCATACACATTGTCAGGGCCTGGCGGCCATGGGCGCCGGATTTCTGGAAGAAGTGGTCCAGGTTGAAGGCCACCCGGGGCAGATAGCCCGCGTCCTCCAGCAGGGTGAAGAGGGGGAAGAAAATCGCCATGGGCGGCAGCATCACCGACACCACCCAGGCCGTGGTGCGGTACATGCCGTCTACCAGCGCTCCCTCCAGCCACCAGGGCGCGCCGAGACCTTGCAGGAAGCGCCGGATGGGCTCCTGCCAACCCAGCAGCAGGCGGCTTAACAGCTCCGATGGCGCGTTGGCCCCGGCCATGGTCAGCCACAAAATCAGCGCCAGCAGACCCAGCATCACCGGGATGCCGGTGGCTCTGGAGGTGAGGAAACGGTCCAGGGCCCTGTCCCGGCGGTGGGCGGCCTCCGGGTCCATGGTCACCGCCCGGGCGGCGATGGCGGCGGCCCGGGCCATGGCGGCCTCCGCCTGACACTGGCCGCAGCCATCACAGGCGGCACAGGGGGACGCCTGGGGACGGGGGATCGGACGGAGGACGGCCTCCTCCAGGGCCTGGCGGAGGGCGTCCAGCCCCAGGCCGCCCCGGGCGGCGGCCCCCACCACCGGGCAGCCCAGCTCCTCCTCCAGGGCCTTCAGATCCACGGTGATGCGCTGCTTGGCCGCCTCGTCCAGCAGGTTCACGCACACCACCACAGGCCAGGCTACGTCCACGACCTGCACCGCCAGGGCCAGATTCCGCTCCAGGCAGGTGGCGTCCACCACCACCAGGGTCACGTCCGCCTCGCCGGAGAGGAGGTAGTCCCTTGTGACCTCCTCCTCGGCGCTGCCGGGGTGGAGGGAGTAGGCCCCCGGCAGGTCCACCAGGGTGTACTCCCGGCCCCGATATGTAAAGGCCCCCCGGGCGGTGGCCACGGTCTTACCGGGCCAATTGCCGGTGTGCTGCCGGAGATGGGTCAGGGCGTTGAAGATGGTGGACTTTCCCACATTGGGGTTGCCCACCAGGGCGATAACGGTGGGTGCAGGCATGGTATCCCTCCTCAGTTGTGCCGCGGCGGCGGGAGCGCCGCTGGGACAGTATATGCCCCGCCTTGGCGGGCGGTGCGGGGCCGCGTCCTTTCATGAGAAGCCCATTTCGCCGTTGCAAATTCCCCGGAAAACGGCTATACTAGTGCTATCAAGAGACGGGAAATGGGGACGGGTATGATCTATCACATTCTGGCCGTGGGCGACGTGGTGGGCGAGGCGGGCCTGGACCATCTGGCGCGCAGCCTCCGGCCCCTCAAGCGGCTGAAGGACATTCAATTTACGGTGGTCAACGGGGAGAACGCCGCCGGTACGGGCGTCACCCCCGCCCAGGTGGATGCCCTCTACCGGGCCGGGGCCGACGTGGTCACCCTGGGCAACCACACCTTTGGCAAGCCCCAGATTGCCCAGCGGCTGGACGGGGACCCCTATCTCCTCCGGCCGGCCAACTACACGGGCAGGGCCCCGGGTCGGGGCTGGGGCGTCTACGACTGCGGCAGGACGCAGATCGCGGTGATGAATCTCATTGGACGGTGCGGGTTGGACTTCCACGCCGACAACCCATTTGTGACGGCGGACAAGCTTCTCCGGGGGACTCACCCCGCCCTGGTGCTGGTGGATTTCCATGCCGAGGCCACCAGCGAGAAGCTGGCTATGGCCTACTATTTGGACGGGCGGGTGTCGGCGCTGTGGGGCACCCACACCCACGTGCCCACGGCGGATGAACAGATTCTGCCCAAGGGGACAGGCTACCAGACTGATCTGGGCATGACCGGGCCCGTTACCTCCGTGCTGGGCATCCGGCCGGAACAGAGTATTGAGACGTTTTTGGGCGGCCTGCCCGGGCGGTACCAGACGGCGGAGGGGCCCTGCAAGATGCAGGGGGTTATTTTTTCCCTGGACGCCGGGACGGGGCGGTGCGTGGGGGTTGAGAGGGTGGATATTCGGTAGGGCCTGCCGGGACGGGGGCTTGTGGGGCCTCCCCGGCCCCACAAACCCCCGTCCCGGCAGGGACCCCGCCGTGGGGCCTCCCCGGCCCCACACGCGAAACCAGGCCGGGGGGCCTCCGCCCCCCCAAAAAAGAAAAGGAGATTTTTTCGATGGAGAAGAAAAAAATCCTGCTCCTGGGTACCGGGGGCACCATTGCCTCCGAGATGGGGGACAGCGGCCTCCAGCCTGAGCTGAACAGTGAGCAACTGCTGCGTTACATCCCCGATATCTCAGACATCTGCCAAGTGGCGTGCGATCAGCTCTTCAACCTGGACAGCACCAACATCCAGCCCAAACACTGGGCCCGCATCGCCGCCGCCATCCGGCGGCACTACCGGGAGTTCGACGGCTTCGTCATCGCCCACGGCACCGACACCATGGCCTACACCGCCGCCGGCCTCAGTTACCTGATCCAGGGCAGCCCTAAGCCGATTGTGCTCACCGGCGCACAGAAGCCTATCGGCTTCGAAACCACCGACAGCAAGCAGAACCTCCGGGACGCCTTCACCGTCGCCGCCTCCGGCATGGCCGGGGTCATGCTGGTCTTTAACGGCAAGATCATCCTGGGTACACGGGCCCGGAAAACCCGCAGCAAGAGCTTTGAGGCATTCTCCAGCATCAACTACCCCCTGCTGGGCCTGGTCCAGGACGGGCGGATTATCCGCTACATCCGGCCCGAGGCACGGGCCGTGCCCCAGTTCTACGACACCGTTAACCCCAGAGTGGCCCTCTTGAAGCTGCTGCCGGGGATGGATTGCGGCGTGGCCGCTTTCCTCCTGGCGCACAACGATGCCCTCATTATCGAGAGCTTCGGCGTGGGCGGCCTGCCCAGCTATAAGGCCGGGGACTACTACGAGGTGGTGAAAAACGGCCTGGAAGCCGGGAAAGTCGTGGTCATGACCACCCAGGTGGAAAACGAGGGCAGCGACCTGGCCGTCTACCACGTGGGCGGGGCCATCAAGCGGAATCTGCCTATCCTGGAGGCCTACGACATGACCACCGAGGCCGTGGCCGCCAAGCTCATGTGGATCCTGGGCCAGACCACCGACCAGCGGTGGGTGGAGGACCTGTTCTACACGCCCGTGGCATGCGATATCCTGAAGGTGTGAGGGACGGCCTCCCTCCTGCATATGGCCGGATTTGGGGGAAGTTGTACGGTTTCGTACAACTTTTTCCGTTTTTTGCGGGATAGCGGGGGAACTTGACGATGATGACAAGCCGTCATGGAAATTGCAGGGAGAATCGCAGCGAAATTCCCCTGGACGGGGGACTTCAATTTGCGCCGTTTGTCTATATTTCGGCAGAATCCTTCACAGGACGACAAAATAAACGCGGGTGTCTTTAAGAAAAAAGCAATCAACAAGTATGAATAAATTGAAAACTTTCTCTTGTATCCGGGGAACTGCTATGATATAATACTAGCGCCCTATCATTTCAGAGAAAAGCGGCCATGGCCGCTTTTCTGCAAGACACACGGGTGTGTCTTGCAGAATGGGCACTGTCTCCCCGTATTCAGCTCCGCCTCTCCGGGCGGGGTTGGAGATAGATTATGCCCCAAAAATTTTAAGGAGGAAATTAAATGAGCAAGAAGATTCTTAGCATGCTGCTCGCCCTGTGCATGTTGCTGAGCCTGGCCGCCTGCGGCGGCGGGAACAACGGCGGCAACAACAATGGCGGCGGCAACAACAGCCAGGGCGGCGACGACCAGCAGGGCGACACCTACACCGGCCTGGACTGGGACGCCATCGACGCTATGGACTGGGACGAGGCCTCCCAGACCGTGTATGACGAGGCCCTGGGCGAGTACTACGACGCCTACCTGGCCGCCAAGGCCGAGACCGAGGACCTGGATATGCGCATGGCCCTCATGGCTATCGCCCAGGCCAAGCTGCTGGAGAGCGGCGCTTTCCTGCCCTACAGCACTGACGGCGGCTACTACTACATCAGCCGCGTGGTGCCCCGGACCGTGAGCCAGGTCAAGTGGGGCCTGGACGCCCGCCGCTACCACACCCTGCTGATCGCCAACGAGCTTCTTAAGGCGGAGGACCGCCAGTCCCTGGTGGCCCTGTGGAACGAGGCCGAGACTGCGGATGACTACTTCGCCGCCGCCAGGCAGTTCCTGGCCGACAACGGCTACACCCTCACCGATACTTATAATTACATGTTCTCCGATGATATCAAGACGTGGGATGTCTTCGTCACCTCCAACGCCACCGATACCGACAACATCCTCCTGACCATGGAGGGCCTGTATGCCTACGATGCCAAGAACGTGCAGCAGCCCGCCCTGGCCGAGAGCTATGAGGTCAGCGACGACGGCCTGACCTACACCTTCCACATCCGCCAGGGCGTGAAGTGGGTGGACCAGCAGGGCCGCGAGATCGCCGACATCCAGGCCGACGACTGGGTCGCCGGCGCCCAGCACCTGGCCGACAACCCCGACGCCCTGGGCTATCTGCTCCAGAGCGGCGACGGCTGCGGCATCAAGAACTTTGACGCCTATCTGGCCGGCGAGGTCACCGACTTTGCCGAGGTGGGCGTGAAGGCCATCGACAAGTACACCCTGGAGTACACCCTGGAGGAGCCCTTCTCCCCCTTCCTGACCATGCTGGGCTACGGCTGCCTCGCCCCCCTGTGCCGCAGCTTCTATGAGTCCAAGGGCGGCAAGTTCGGCGCGGACTTCGACGCCACCGACCCCAACTACACCTACGGCCAGACCCCGGCCGACATCGCCTACTGCGGCCCCTACCTGATCACCGACTTCACCGCCAAGACCCAGATCAAGTACGTGGCCAACCCCTCCTACTGGAACGCGGACGCCGTCACTATCAAGAACATCAACGTGACCTATAACGACGGCACCGACACCCTGCGCTCCTATAACGAAGCCAAAGCCGGCACCATCGCCGGCACCGGCCTGAACGCCAGCGCCCTGGTCCAGGCCAAGCAGGACGTTGACCCCGTCACCGGCGAGACCTACTACGACGCCTACTCCTACGCCAGCGTCAACGGCGTGTACAGCTACAGCGGCTGGTGGAACCTGAACCGCTCCTCTTTCGCCAACTTCAACGACGAGAGCATCGCCGTCTCCACCAAGACCGACGAGCAGATTGACCGCTACCGCAAGGCCATCAACAACGTCCACTTCCGCAACGCCGTGAACTTTGCCCTGGACCGCGGCGCCTATCAGGCCCCCAGGGCTGGCGAGGATCTGAAGCTGGTGGCTGTCCGCAACTCCTTCGTGCCCGGCGACTTCCAGTACCTGGAGAATCCCGTGACCGTGGACATCAACGGCACCTCCACCACCTTTGAGACTGGCACCGCTTTCGGCGCTATCACCCAGGCCCAGCTGACCGCCGACGGCAGCCCCATCAAGTGCTTTGACCCCGACGGCAACGACGGCGCCGGTTCCAGCGACGGCTTCGACGGCTGGTACAATGTGGACGCCGCCAAGGCTGAGCTGGAGACCGCCATCGCCGAGCTGGCCCAGATCGGCGTGGACATCTCCGCGGAGAACCCCATTGTCATCGAGTATCCCTTTGAGTCCGACAGCGAGATCACCGTCAACATCGCCAACGTTTACAAGCAGTCCATTGAGGCCAGCCTGGACGGCAAGGTGCAGGTGCTGCTGACTGACGCCGGTGACTTCAACGGCTACAGCTACGCCACCTTCTACTTCAACGTGGGCAGCGAGGCCAACTACGATATCGCCCTGAACTCCGGCTGGGGCCCCGACTACGGCGACGCCCAGACCTTCCTGGATACCCTCCAGCCCGAGTCCTACATGACCAAGTGCCTGGGCCTGTGGTAAGCCGCAGCCAGATCCCGCGCAAGTAATGTCTGACCATGCGAGGGGGCGGGGAAACCCCGCCCCCTCGCGGCATAAATTCGAGACAGAGTGAGAGTGAGAACATGGGAAAATATGTGATTAAGAGGCTTCTGCACGGCTTGTTCTCGGTGATCTGCGTGGTGCTTCTGGTGATGCTCTTGGTCTACTCCCTGATGGATCGGACTAAGATCTTCGCCAGCGACGGCAACTACACCAAGCTGATGAGCAACGCCAAGACGGTCTACGCCCAGTCCCGGTGGGAGGCCTACGGCTATCTGGACTACGTCCCCTACGGGGACTACATCAACGAGCTGGCCCGGAACGGCGAGATCGACGAGGAGACCCGGGCCGAGGCCGTGGCCTTCGGCCGCACGCCGGACAAGGACTCCGCCGTCACGGCGGAGTATGTGGCCAAGTTCACGGAATATTATGAATCCCAGGGATACGACGTCATCCGGCTGGACGCGGAGACCAAGCGGAACGGCCAGCTGAAGGACGGCGGCAACCAGGCCCTTTACGCCACCCGGGACGTGCCGCTGGTCAACCGGCTCTGGAACTATTTTACCGGGATGATCTTCTTTGACAATATCCACTATGTGCCGGAGGAGACGGATATCGGGGAGCGGGGCCTGACCTTTACCCTCCACGACCCGCTCTACGGCGGGAAATTTGCCCCGGCCATCATCGGCAACGGCACCCAGCACAGGTACCTGCTGTACTTTGACGGCGAGTTCCCCTTTATCCACCAGAACTTCGCCACCATCCGCCTGGGCACCTCCTACTCTGTGAGCCAGGGCGTCGACGTGTTCGACTCCATGACCCAGAGCCAGGGCTCTTATATTCTGAAAAATCTGACCTTCCCCACCGGCCTGACGGAGGCCAGCGCCGACGATCTGCACACGGCCACCTACGTGGCGGGCTCCCTGGCCAGCAGCGAGGCCAACGCCGCCCGCTTCACGGACGACTACACCAACGTGGTCACCCACAAGGGCGGCATGAGCAAGCTGGGCTACTCCTTCGTCATCGGCATCTTCTCGGTGATCATGGCCTACGTGCTGGGCCTGCCCATCGGGCTGCTGATGAGCCGGTATAAGGACGGTCTTCTGGACAAGATCGGCACCTTCTACATCATGTTCATCATCGCGGTACCCTCCCTGGCGTACATTTTCCTCTTCAAGGCGGTGGGCGGAAGCGCGTTTGGCCTGCCGACGCTCTTCGACATGGACAACGGCGGCGCACTCATGTACGTGCTGCCCGTGGTGTCCCTGGCCCTGCCCTCCATCGCCAACCTGATGAAGTGGATGCGCCGGTACATGATCGACCAGATGAACTCCGACTATGTGAAGTTCGCCCGGTCCGGCGGCCTGACGGAGACGGAGATCTTCACCAAGCACATCTGGAAGAACGCGGCTATCCCCATTGTCCACGGCATCCCCGGCAGCGTCATTTTCGCCATGACGGGCGCCATCATCACCGAGCGCGTGTATGTGGTCCCCGGCGCCGGCAACCTGCTGACCAACGCCATCAACAAGTACGACAACTCCGTCATCGTGGGCGTGACCCTGTTCTACGCGGTGCTGTCGGTGGTGGCGATCATCCTGGGCGACGTGCTGATGGCCACGGTGGATCCCCGGATCTCCTTTACGGATAAAGCGAGGTGAGTAAGATGGTAGATTTGAACAAGAAATACAGCCTGACCGACGAGGAGCTCTTCGCGCCGGTGAACAAGGACGATCTGGCGTCGGAGAGGATCACCGCCCCCCGGTACTCCTATTGGAAGAGTGTGTTCCGGGTGTTCTTCCGAAACAAGGTAAATATTGCCATCCTGGGGCTGCTGGTGTTTGTGGTGGCCTTTGCCTACATCTATCCCATGATAGTCCCCTACGACCCCTACGCTAATCTGATGGACCCCAACTCCAAGCACCTGAGTCCCGCCCAGGCTATGAGCTACTTCGGGGCGAATTTGAAGTGGATCCTGGGCGCCGGCGCCTCCGGCGAGCCCACCTTTGACGCCATCTGGAACGGCTCGCGGATCTCCATCTCCCTGGCCTTTATCTGCGCGGCCATCAATATGACCGTGGGCGTGATTATCGGTGCCGTCTGGGGCTTCTCCAAGAAGGTGGACGCCATCATGACGGAGGTCTACAACATCATTGGAAACGTGCCCATGATCCTGATTATCTCCGTCATGGCCATGCTCTTTGACCGCAACTTCTGGACTATGGTCTTCGCCCTGACCATCGTGGGATGGCTGAGCATCGCCTACTTCATTCGGACCCAGGTGGTCATCATCCGCGACCGTGAGTACAACCTGGCCAGCCGGTGCCTGGGCACCTCCACCATGAAGATCGCCATGAAGAACATCCTGCCCTTCATGACCTCCGTCATCGTGACCCTGCTGGCCACCGAGATCCCCAGCTACATCAGCTACGAGGTGTTCCTGGCCTACATCGGCATGGGCATGAGCGAGATGTCCCTGGGCCGTCTGATCTACGCCGCTGAGAGCGCCATGGTCACCCCGGGCTGGGAGATGGAGTTCTGGGCCCCCGTGGCCATCGCCTCCATCATCACCGTGGTGCTGTACGTGGTGGGCCAGAACCTGGGCGACGCGTCCGACCCCAGGACCCATATGTAAGGAGGGACGGCAGTGGAAGAGAAAAAGGTATTGCTGTCCGTCAAGGATCTGCAAGTAAAATTCCGCGTGCGCGGGCGCATTCTCACCGCCATCCGGGGTATCTCCCTGGATATCTACGAGGGCGAGTCCATCGCCATCGTGGGCGAGTCCGGCTCCGGCAAGTCGGTGTTCACCAAGACCTTCGCCGGTATGCTGGACTCCAACGGGTTTATCGATCAGGGCTCCCTGATCTTCGACGACGACGAGCTGGCGGACACCTGGGTGACCGTTACCCCCAAGGAGCGCAAGCTGCTGGATTGGACCAAGAAGGACCTGGACAACTTTGCCAAGCTGATCCCCGGCGCGGCCACCTACCGGCAGATGCTGGAGCTGGAGAGCGAGAAGCGGGCGCGGAGTGAGCTGGGCGAGGAGGAGAAGGAAGCCGCCGAGAAGGCGATGAAGGATCTGGTGGCCGAGCGCACGGATCTG
Organism: uncultured Oscillospiraceae bacterium; assembly: GCA_947630395.1. Taxonomy (GTDB): domain Bacteria; phylum Bacillota; class Clostridia; order Oscillospirales; family Oscillospiraceae; genus Pelethomonas. The sequence continues at coordinate 12,339 of CANRHK010000008.1, read as the reverse complement.
TTCAATCTGGTCCAGACCTTCGACCCGTCCAAGGAGAAGGACAAGATCCGCGACGCCAAGGCCCGTTTGAAGGACTTTGACCAGCGGATCAAGGCCATGGAGCAGGAGCAGGAGCGGCAGATCAAGGCCCGGAAGCAGGCGGCCGCCGCCGACAGCGCCTACAACCAGGAGTGGGATCGGAAGATGGCGGAGCTGAAAGCCCGCTATGAGAAGGAGATCGCCCCCGAGGCCACCGCCGAGGCCAAGGCCCGCAACGAGATCCTCTGCAAGGAGATCTGCCTCACCGTGGGCCGCTACAGCTTCCGCAAGCAGATCAAGCTGGTCTACCGGCTGGTGCAGGCTTTGAAGAAGGCCATGCAGATGGGCGTGGATCTGGACGACGAGGCCGCCCGGAATCAGGTCTTCGACCCGGTGGCGTTCCGCGTCCGGTACCTGGAGGAGCAGGGCGACAAGCTCCACGGTACCTGCATCCTGAACCTGGCCAATGTGCGGGAGGCCGCCGACTGGACCAAGATCCGGGGCCGCCGCATCGCCACCGTGTTCCAGGACCCCATGACCAGCCTGAACCCCATCATCACCATCGGCAAGCAGATCACCTCCATCATCATCAAGCACCAGGGCTGCACCGAGGCGGAGGCCCGGCGGAGAGCCCTGGATCTGATGCGCAAGGTGGGCATCCCCAAGGCGGAGGCCCGGTTTGACGACTACCCCTTCCAGTACTCCGGCGGCATGCGCCAGCGCATTGTCATCGCCATCGCCCTGAGCTGCCAGCCAAAGATCCTGATCTGCGACGAGCCCACCACGGCTTTGGACGTGACCATCCAGGCCCAGATCCTCAAGCTCATCAAGGATTTGCAGAAGGAGTTCAACTACACCATCGTCTTTATCACCCACGATTTGGGCGTGGTGGCCAACATCGCCGACCGGGTGGCCGTGCTGTACGCCGGCCAGATCGTGGAGCTGGGCACGGTGGAGGAGGTCTTCTACGATCCCCGCCATCCTTACACCTGGGCGCTGCTGTCCTCTCTGCCCCAGCTGGCCCAGGCGGGCACCAAGCTGTACTCCATCACCGGCACGCCGCCCTCCCTCTACAACAAGATTGTGGGCGACCCCTTCGCGCCCCGGAATCCCTTCTGCCTGAAGATCGACACCCTGGAGGATCCCCCCATGTTCCAGATCAGCGAAACCCACTTTGCCAAGACGTGGCTGCTTGATCCCCGGTCTCCCAAGGTGGAGAAGCCGGAGGGCATCCACGACATCCACGAGAAGCTGATGCAGGCATTCAATATTAAGGAGGCGTAAAGGGCATGGCTGAACTGAATCTGAAAGAGGGCCTGGCCGCCGCGCCGTGCCCCGTGGACGAGAACGGCAGAGAGGTCCTGCTGTCCATCAAGAACATTGACATCACCTTCGGCAAGGGCGACAACGCCGTCCGCGCCGTCACCGACGCGTCCTTCGACATCTACCGGGGCGAGACCTTCTCCCTGGTGGGCGAGTCCGGATCCGGCAAGACCACCATCGGCCGGGCCGTCATCCGCGTCAACCCGCTGGCCGCCGGCGAGATCGACTACAAGGGGCAGCGGATCTCCGGCAAGATCTCCCACGCCCTGGACAGGGAGGTCATCCGCAACGTGCAGATGGTCTTCCAGGACCCCGCCGCCTCCCTGAACGAGCGGGCCACCGTGGACTACATCATCTCCGAGGGCCTCTACAACTTCCACCTCTTTGAGAACGAGGCGGACAGGGTGCAGAAGGTGGAGAACATGATCAACGCCGTGGGCCTGCTGCCCGAGCACCTGACCCGGTACCCCCACGAGTTCTCCGGCGGCCAGCGCCAGCGCATCGGCATCGCCCGGGCCATGGTCATGGAGCCGGAGCTGGTGGTGGCCGACGAGCCCATCTCCGCCCTGGACGTGTCCGTCCGGGCCCAGGTGCTGAACCTGATGAAGAAGTTCCAGCAGGAGAAGCACCTGACCTACCTCTTCATTGCCCACGATCTGAGCGTGGTGCGGTTCATCTCCGACCGCATCGGCGTTATCTACAAGGGCCGCATTGTGGAGGTGGCCAGCTCCCAGGAGCTGTTCGACTTCCCCCTGCACCCCTACACCCACTCCCTGATTTCCGCCATCCCCATTCCCGACCCCCAGTTGGAGAAGCACAAGATCCTGTACACCTACGACCCCTCCATCCACGACTACAGCACCGACAAGCCGGAGTTTGTCAACATCGGCCACGACCACTGGGTCTACGGCAACAAGAAGGAGATCGAGGAGTACAAGGCCATCCGGGAGCGGGGCATCCCCGTCCAGGCCATCACCATCACCTCCGGAGAGGTGCCTGAGACGCCCGTGGAGCAGGACGAGGACGCGCTGGACGACCAGTTCCTGGCCGCCCCCACCCACGACACCGGCAGCATCTGGTATAGCGTACTGTCCTTCTTCCTGCCCATCATCGGCATCATCGCGGCCATGCTCTTCAAGAGCCACAAGCACTACCGAAACTACAGGGCGTGCAAGAAGGGGGCTATCGCCGGGTTTATCACCCTGGGCGTGATCCTGGTCATCTTCCTGCTGCTGATTGTATTGGCTGTGGTGTAAATTGGGCCGGACTGCGAGAGATAAGCGGCCCAACCTGCCCCATGTAGAGCGGATTGAGCTGTCCTGGGAGAACTACAAGCTGCGGATCATCGCGGCGGCGGTGTTCCTGGTCATCGGCGCCGGCGCCCTGGCTTACGGCGTCTCCGCCCTGCTGGGGACGGATGCGGGCTGGCAGACCGTCCGGGCCGACAGCGGCGCGGAAATCAACTGCGCCGGGGACTTCACCCTCCTCTATGAGCTGGGCGCGGGGGACACCCCGGCCACGGCGGAGAACAAGGCCCTGGTTACCGCCTACACTCAGGCCGCTGTGGAGGCCTACCGGATGTTCAACGCCCGGGAGAGCTTCGAGGGCGTGGCCAACCTGTACACCCTGAACAGCGGCCCCAATCAGGCGCTGACCGTGGAGGACGCGCTCTATGAGGCGTTGGAGCAGGTGATTCAGTCCGGAGACAGAAGCATCTACCTGGGCCCGGCCTATGAGATCTACAACGGTATCTTTAGCTGCCAGGCCGACTGGGAGACAGAGAACTTTGACCCAAGGGTGAATCCCGACATCAGGGCCCTCTTTGAGGAGATTGCCGCCTTTGCCCGGGATTCGGAGAGCGTGGATCTGGAGCTGCTGGGCAACGGACAGGTGCGGCTGAAGGTGTCCCGGGAGTACCTGGACTTCCTGGAGGACCATGAGCTCACCAGGACGGTGGACTTCTGCTGGATGCAGAACGCTTTTATCGCCGACTATCTGGCGGAGAGGCTGACGGAGCGGGGGTTTACCCATGGCTCCCTCTCCAGCTATGACGGCTTTGTCCGCAATCTGGACAGCCGGGAGGGCTCCTACTCCCTCAACTTGTACCACCGGGAGGAGGGCGCTGTGTTGACCGCGGGGGTTATGGGGTATAACGGTCCCATGGCCATTGTGTGCCTGCGGGGCTACCCCCTGAGCAGCCAGGACAGCTGGCACTACTACCAGCTGGAGAGCGGCGAGATCCGCACCCCCTATCTGGATATCGACAGCGGCCTGGACAGGAGCGGCGGAGACGAGCTGGTGTGCTGTTCCGCTTCCGCCGGTTGCGCCGAAACCTTGCTGAGGACGCTCCCCGTCTATATGGCGGGGGAGCTGAGCGCCGGGGCTTTGGCACCCCTGGCCGCAGAGGGCATCCATGCCGTGTGGATAGAGGGACGCACCGTCTGCTATAATCAGCGGGATCTGACGCTGGCCGGCCTGTACAGCGGGGAGAACGGCGCCTACACCGCCCGCTTCGCCGGGTAGGGGCCGCGCCCAACGCCCGTCATCAAATGAAAACAGCCCCCGGGAAACCGAACGGTTTTCCGGGGGCTGTGCTGTCTCAAGCTGTGTGAGGGTCAGGCTTCAATGCCCTGGATATCCAAGAGATCCAGAGCGGTCTGGCCTCTGGCGGTGAGGGCCATGCTCCCCTGGCAGGGGTACTGGCCGTAGCCGGCGTAGTCAAAGTTTTGCAGGGGGATGTCGTAGTCCAGCCGGATAAGCCCCTTCCGGGCCAGGGCCAGAATGGCGGCGCTGAAGGCCTCCGGCCCGGCGTTCTCCTCCAGGTAGACCGGCATTTCGCTGTCCCACCGCCGGGCCGCCGGCAGGAAGGGCAGCTGGGCGAACCGGCGCAGCAGCGCCAGCTCCCCCTCCGTCAGCTCCAGCGCGCCGCCGCAGCCGCCGCAATTGCCGCCGCAGCAGGCCCCGCAGTTGTTGTGTGAGCAGTCCATGGCGTCCTCCTCAAAGTGCAGATACCCGCTTTTGATGGTAGTGTCTCTCAGCGCCGCCCGGTTTATGCCTGGGGCGCGGGTTCGATTTTTACGGCGAATTGTGCCCGATAGCGGTCAAACACGGACTGGAAGGCGGCGCTGCCGGCAGTCTTCACGCCGTTGAGGTACTCGTGGGCCCGGAACTCGTTCTGAGCCGTCTCAATCTGGGCCACAGCGATGTTGGAGCAGTGGTCGGACACTCTGGCGCAGTTGGTCAGCAGGTCGGAGAGCACAAAGCCCACCTCGATGGTGCAGTAGCCCTTTTGCAGGCGGGTGATGTGGTTGGACTTGATATCCGCGATAATGCAGTCGATGACCTGCTCCAGGGGCTCCACCGTGTTGGCCAGAGTCATGTTGCCCGTGATGAACCCCCGGGTGGTGATGTCCAGAATTTCCTCCAGGGCGGCGATCAGAGTGTGTAGCTCCTCCACCGCCGCGGCGGAGAAGTGGATGCCCTTCTCATGGATCTCCTGGGCGGCCCGCATGAGGTTCACCGCATGGTCGCCGATGCGCTCAAAGTCGCCGATGGAGTGGAGCTGCTTGGAGACGGTACGGCTGTCCCGCTCGGAGATGGATTTGCTGCTGAGCTGTACCAGGAAGGTGCCCAGCTTGTCCTCATACTGGTCCAGCCGGTCCTCGTTGGCCAGCACCTTCTCCACCGTGGACTCGTTGTAGTCGTCCAGCAGGGACAGGGCCTCCAGAATGGTGCTCTGAGCCAGCGCGGCCATCTCCGAGGTCTTGTGGGCGCTCTCCGCGATGGCCACGGAGGGGGTCTTCAGCAGCAGGGGGTCGATGAAGGAGTAGGCGGCGGTTTCACTCTCGTCCTCCTTCACCACCAGGTAGGCGACGCGCTCCAACTGCCTGGTGAAGGGCAGCAGCAGGACGGTGGTGGCGATGTTGAAGATGCTGTGGAGCATGGCCACGCCCCAGGGGTCAATGACCGCATCCATGAAAGCGTAGTGCATAAAGAGGTTGCTGCCGTAGAAGACCACCAGACACACCGCCGTGCCGATGAGGTTGAAGGACACGTGGACCACCGCCACCCGGCGGGCGCTGCGGTTGCCGCCGATACTGGAGAGGAGGGCGGTGAAGCAGGTGCCGATGTTCTGCCCCATGATGATGGGCAGGGCAATGCCGTAGGTGACGCCGCCGGTGATGGTTAAGGCCTGGAGCATGCCCACCGCCGCGGCGGAGGACTGGATGGCCATGGTCAGCAGCGCGCCCACCAGCACGCCCAGAAAGGGATTGGTGAAGTAGAGCAAAATGGCGTTGAACTCCGGCATCTCCGCCAGGGGGCTCACCGCGTCCTTCATGAGGACGGTGCCGTACATCAGCACGGAAAAGCCCACCATAATGGTGCCCGCGCTGCGGACCCGGTTCTTCCTGGACACCATCCGCATGATGACGCCGGCCAGCGCCAGCACCGGGGAGAACACCTCCGGCTTCAGCAACTGAATCAGCAGAGCATCCCCCTCAATGCCGGACAGGGAGAGAATCCAGGCCGTCAGGGTGGTGCCTATGTTGGAGCCCATGATGATGCCCACCGTCTGCCCCAGCTCCATGATACCGGAGTTCACAAGGCCCACCAGCATGACAGTGACGGCGGAGGAGGACTGAATGGCGATGGTAATGCCCGCGCCCAGCAGCAGGCTCTTGATGGGGTTGGAGGTCATCCGCTTGAGGACCTGCTCCATCTTGCCGCCGGCTACCTTCTCCAGATTGGAGGACAGAACGGACATGCCGTACAGGAAAAAGGCGATGCCGCCGCAGAGGGTGAACAGATTAAAAATGGTCATTTGTGAACGCCCCGCAATTTTATCGAAATTCCAAACTATCCCATATTACAGCATATATCATAGCAGATTACCGGGGAGGGCGCAATATACATTTGTGATAAACTTTGACAGGAGAGGACCGCCGGACATTGCAAGATGCCCGGCGGTCCCGCCGTATCCGATATATTAACTGGGAACTACAGAATTTCCAGCACCGTAAGCCGCTCGCCGTCCACAGTGAAACGCACCTCCCGCCCGGCAAAGGCCATGCCGTAGACGCGGGAGGGGTCCGCCTGATAGGAGGGCCGGGGGTCCTCCGCCAGGACGCCCAGGAGGGCGGATCGCTTCTCCGCGGGGACTCTCTCCAGGAGAGCCTCCGGGCAGTCTACCGTGAGCCGCCGGCGCTCCACCCTGTCGGTGAAGCCGCCCAGGGCGTCGGGGCAGGTGTCAGCGTAGGGCAGGTAGGGCTTGACGTCGTAAATGGGGGTGCCGTCCAGCAGGTCCGCCCCGGCCACGTAGAGCACCGGGCCCAGCTCTGGGTGGAGCTCCACCCGCTCCAGCCGCACCGCTGAGAGGCCGATGCTGTTGGGCCGGAAGGGGGAGCGGGTGGCGAACACCCCCATCCGCCGGTTGCCCCCCAGCCGGGGCGGCCGCACCGTGGGGGACCAGGGCCGGCCGGCGGCCTGGGAGAACTGCCAGATAAGCCAGATGTGGCTGAAATCCTCCAGCCCCCGCACCGCGTCGGGGTTCCGAAACTCCGGCTCGAAGACAACTTGGGCCCGCAGATCCGACACCAGGCCGCTCTGGCGGGGGATGCCGAATTTCTCCGGGAAGTCGCTGCGGATACGGGCAATCACCTGGATGGCGTGCTGTTCCATGAGTATGTCCCTCCTCAGTAGTAGGCCACCAGCAGGTCCACACAGGTACCGTAGCTTTGGATGCCGGCGGCCTGGCCGTAGGACTTGAGGGTGGAGTCGTAGAGGTTCTTGCTGACAGTGGCGGTGAGACCCTCGAACTGGTCCCAGTAGGCGCTGTGGTAGCGGAGGTCCGCCAGGACCCCCTCCGGGAGGCTCTGCCTGATCTCCTTCCAGCGATCCTTGTCCACCCGGTACAGGGCGTTGCCCAGGTAGATATACCCCATGAGGCTGCCGGAGTACTGGTACACCGGGTCGTCGGAGGCCAGGGAGGCGGCAACAGCCAGGAAATTGCACTCCTGCTCCGAGGCGATGCCCCGCTGGTGGGCCAGCTCGTGGGCGATGTTGGCGGGCAGCAGGCAGTCGGGGCTGTCCACGTTCAGGTTGGACTCCGCCGTGTAGGGGAAGTAGATGCCGGTGAAGTTCATGGCGGAGAAGAGGCGGGAGAACACCATGCGTTTGGGCACCCGGTCCACCCGGCGGAGGAAGGGGAACTCCTCAGAGATATTCTTGTAGATGCCGGTGCTGGCGGCGAAGATATCGTCCTGGGGCACGGCGAAGACACCGTTTTCATCCCGCTCCACGCTGTCCGCCAGGGCGGTGAGGCGGGCGGCGAAATCGGTGGTGACCCGGTCCAGGTTCTCCACCGTCACCGGCTGGGCGTAGACGCCGCTCTTCTCCTGGAAGCCGTCGGCATAGTAGTTGACGCCCCACAGGACGCACAGAAAGGCGTAGGCCGTGAGGCCCAGGCAGGCCAGGCCCAGGAGGCCGCCGTAGGCGGTGTGCCATTTGTCCGATCGAGTCCGCAGCCGATGGAACAGCACCGCCAGCCACACCAGGATCGCGGCCAAAAAGGCCACGCAGAAGCATTCCCCTACCGAGAAGGGGAACAGATACCACAGTCTGCCGTAGCTGTCCTTGATGACTTGGGTGACGCCGGAGACGGCGTTGGCCGCGGCACGGCTGCTGATGCCGATCCAATAGATGATGAACAGTGCCAGCACTGTCAGCGCCCAGATATGTACCCCGAGATGCCGTTTGAAGAATGTTTTGACTTTTACCATCCGCACCGCCCGCCTGTCATAGAAATTCCTATCATAAGTATACCCTCCCGGCAGGGATTTGCCAAGAGGGTATATTTCCCGTTTTTCCCACTACCGGGGGAGGGGGTGTGGGGCCTCCCCGGCCCCACAAGCCCCCTCCGATAGATTATTTGTCCTCTGGCCACACCGGCTCGTGGGTGGCGTAGTTCATGCTCTCAGTGGGCAGCCCCTTCTTCTTCAGCCGGTAGGCGGAATAGGTGCGGACACCGGTGAAGATACAGGCGAAGACAGGCACCCCCAGGAACATGCCCAGCACACCCCAAAGTCCACCGCCCACCAGGATGGCCACAATAACCCAGAAGCTGCTGAGCCCCGTGCTGTCCCCCAGAATCTTGGGTCCCAAAATGTTGCCGTCGAACTGCTGGAGCACCAAGACAAAGATGATGAAATACAGACATTTCATGGGATTGTCCAGCAGAATCAGAAAGGCGCTGGGGATGGCCCCCAGGAAGGGGCCAAAGAAGGGAATCACGTTGGTGACGCCCACCACCACGCTGACCAGGGGGGCGTAGGGAAAATTGAAGAGACTGGAAAAAATGAAGCACAGAATGCCGATGATCAGGGAGTCCAGCAGCTTGCCCCGGACAAAGCCGCTGAAAATGCGGTTGGTGGCCTTGGCACCCCGGATCAGCAGGGACGCCCAGTCCTCGGAGAGAAAGGCATAGCAGAGCTTGCAGCCGGTGGCGCCGAAGCCCTCCTTGGCGGAGAGCAAGTAGAGAGATACAATGACGCCAATAAGCAGATTCTTCAGGAAGTTCACAACGCTGAGAAGACCGCCCGTGACCGCCTGAACCGCCACCTGAATCTGGGGCACCACGTTATCCGTGAGCCAGGCCAGGGCGTCCTTGTAGTAGGTGTTGAAGATCTCCGTGGCCCGCCTGGCCAGATCTGGGTTGCTCTCCAGTAGCCGCCTGACCCAGCCGACAATGGTGTTGTAGTAGTTTTCGGAGTTGTTCCACAGGCGCACGATACTCTTGTACAGCTCCGGCAGCAAGATACGCATGAGGCCGTACAGCAGCACTCCCACCAGAAGCCAGGTCAGGAGAATGGACAGAGGCCGCCGCCACTTGAGGGGCTTCCCCTTCACATGGCCCAGGAGACTGTCGAACCAGTTCACCACCGGAGAGAGCAGATAGGCCATGGCGAAGCCGTACAGGATGGGGGCCAGAATGCGGATCAACACCGAGACATAGTCCAGAATGGTGCTGCTGCGGAAGACAATATCATAGAACAACATAATGGAGCACACCGACACCACGGCGGTGAGCCCCCAGGCGAAATAGTGGTTATCCTTCCTCACGGACCCGCGTCCCCTTTCCGTTGCTGGATAAAATTATCATACCCGCTTTTTTCCGTGATTGCAATCCCCTTCCGGCTGTGCTATAGTAATTTAATGAAATCTTAATCACCAGGCCGCCGTTATATTCCATGGAGGTACCCCGTATGGCAAAAACACTTCTCCTGATTGTCAACCCCCGGGCGGGCCGCGCCCGCTCCGCCGCCCCCCTCTTCGAGGCGGTGGCCCGCTTCAGCGAGGCGGGATATTTGGTCTCTATCCGCCGGACCCAGGAGTCCGGCCACGCCACCCGGCTGGCGGCGGAGGAAGGCCCCCGCTTCGACGCCGTGGTCTGTTGCGGCGGCGACGGCACCCTCAACGAAGTGGTCCGGGGACTCATGACCCTGGACAGTCCCCCGCCCGTGGGCTATATCCCCGGCGGCAGTACCAACGATTTTGCCGCCAGCCTGGAGCTGCCCGCCGACCCGGCCCTGGCGGCGGAGCGGATTCTGAACAGCCCGGGAAAGCGGCTGGATGTGGGGACCTTCAACGGACGCCCCTTTATCTATGTGGCCTCCTTCGGTGCCTTCACCAGGGCGTCCTACAGTGCCCCCCAGTCGACAAAGAATGATTTGGGCCACCTGGCTTACTTCCTGGAGGGGGCCAAGGATTTGTCTTCCTTCCGGCCCTACCGGGCCAAGGTCATCACGGACAGCGAGGCCTTTGACGGGGAGTTCCTCTTCGGCGCCGTCACCAACGCCACCAGCGTGGGCGGGCTGATGAAGCTGCCCCGGGAGCAGGTGGTCATGGACGACGGCCAGTTTGAACTGCTCCTCATCCCTAACCCTAGGAACGCCGTCGAGCTCCAGGCCCTGATTCTCAGCCTGGTGCTCCAGAACTTCACCGGGGAAGGGGTGATCTTCCGCCATGTCTCCTCCGTCACCGTCCAGACCCCAGAGGCCTTCCCGTGGACTCTGGATGGGGAGTACGGGCCCGGCGTGGAGCAGGTGAAGATCCGGAATATGCCCAAGCGGCTGGAGTTCCTCCTGTAAGCGCGGCAAAAAGGACGGCGGCCCCTACGGACCGCCGTCCTTTTATCGCGTTATCCGCAGCGGACGATGCAGCTGAGGGTCTGCCCGTCTACCACGCAGATGACGTTGGTAGTGCCCTTGCCCACGCGGGTGACCACGCCGCTGCTGCTGACGGTGGCTACATTGGTGTTCTCGGAGGACCAGGACGCGGAGGTGTACTCCCCGCCCTCGATCTTCAGCGTAACCGGGTTGGGGTAGGCGTCGTTGATGGTGATATCCGTCTTGCTCAATTTGAGGCTGGCGCCGCTGACCCAAGGGTCGCCGCTGACCTTGACGGTGCAGGACACACTCTCCTCCCCGGAGGTGGCGGTGATGGTGGCGGTGCCGCCGGCCACGCCGGTCACTGAACCGTCCTCCACGGTGGCAATCTCCGGATTGGAGCTGGTCCAGGAGATCTCGCCCGTTCCGCCGGTGACGGTGATGCGGCCGGTCTCGCCGGCGCTGATGGTGAACTCGGCGGGGGACTCCAGCTTCAGGGGGGTGGGATCCGCCAGAGGATCCGTCTGCTCACCGCCGCCGTCGGGGGGCGTGGTATCGTCAACTTGGCCGCCGCCGTCATTGGCAGATATGGGCGGCACATAGCCGCCATCGTCGTCCCCGGTGCGAATGCCCATAAAGGAGGCGATTTCGTCACCGAAGAACACGCAGGCCAGCACGCCGCAGATGATCACGACGGACAGCAGCATCATCACGCCCAGCGCGCCGCCATTTTTGCGCTGGCGCTTGACCGAACGCTTACCGCCCCGATGGAGGTTGCGGCCCTTCTCAAGGGCCTGCGTCTCCTCACAGAAAGGGCACCGCTTATAGGTGTCGGAATATTCCTCCCCACAGGTGGGGCATACCCGGTTGGCCATATGAAAACTCCTCCTGGAACAGTTTTTTCAATTTACATAATAACCAGTTTTATCCCGATAGTCAACCGCATTTTGTCTTATTTGGCGGGAAAATCATAAAATCTTTTGAGAGAAGGGGAGGTGCGGCGGTACGGCGGGCAAAATTTTACGGAGAATCTATCGCGTTTGGGCAGATGATACCAGGTGGGGGGAGAGAAAATGATAAAAACTTTTGCTAAAAACTATTGACAAATTCGATGTTTTTGAGTATACTAATTTTCGCCTGTTTGAGCAGATGAGATATGGCGGCGTAGCTCAGTTGGCCAGAGCATTCGGTTCATACCCGAAGTGTCACCGGTTCGAATCCAGTCGCCGCTACCATGGCCCTGCCCCTGGGGCCAGCCCTTGGCGCGTTGGTCAAGCGGCTAAGACACCGCCCTTTCACGGCGGTAACACGGGTTCGATTCCCGTACGCGTCACCACGGACGGGTGGAATCGCTCCCGTCCATATGGAGGCTTAGCTCAGCTGGTTAGAGCGCCTGCTTCACACGCAGGAGGTCACTGGTTCGAGTCCAGCAGTCTCCACCACGAGGAAACCCTTGAGACGCAACGCCTCAAGGGTTTTTTCTTTTCCAGAAGTTGGATTGCAAAAATGAGTGTACGACAAAAATACGACAAAACTGAAGACCAGGGCTGTTTTCCAGTGGAGCATTGATGCAAAAAAACAGGGCTGGAACACGAATGGTTCCAGCCCTATTCCAGTTCTTCATCGGTCAAAGCCTTTCTCAGTGTTTCAACGGATGTGTGGTCATACACTCTCTCCAACATCGTGATTCCACTGTGACCCAGCAGCTTGGCAACAATATGGGGCGAGATGCCCTGGGCCAGCCATAAGGTAGCCCTGGTGTGTCGCAGCTCATGCGGGGTAAGCTGGGGTATCTCCGGGTGAGCCTTAGCCAAATCTGCCATGAACTTCTCAT
>CANRHK010000007.1 GCA_947630395.1 uncultured Oscillospiraceae bacterium | reverse complement strand
CCGAGTACAACGAGGCCAACGGCAACATGATCGAGCTGGTCATCGCCAACAACGACGACATGGCCCTCGGCGCCATCTCCGCCCTCCAGAACGCGGGCTACAACGACGGCTCCGGCAAGACCATCCCCGTCTTCGGCGTGGACGCCACCGACGTGGCCGTGGAGGCCATCTCCGCCGGCGAGATGACCGGCTCCGTCAAGCAGGACGCCCAGGGCATGGCCGACGCCATCACCGGCGTGCTCCAGGCTGTGGACGGCGGCTCCAGCATGGCCGACGCGGTCTCCACCGTGGCTGACACCGCCGACATTTACTCCGTGGCCGACGGCTTCACCAACAAGCTGTTCGTGGCCTACGCCCCCTACACCGGCGAATAATCACACTTCACACAGTTGTGGGGCAGCCGTCCAAAGCGGCTGCCCCACTATAATCCCGAACAACATTTTATGAGGGAGGGAATATTGAATGTCTGAGGATATCCTCCTTGAGATGAAGGGCATATCAAAGTCGTTCCCAGGCGTCAAGGCCCTGGACAACGTGTCCCTGACAGTCCGCCGAGGGACAGTACACGCCCTGATGGGCGAGAACGGCGCCGGCAAGTCCACGCTGATGAAGTGCCTCTTCGGCATCTACAGTAAGGACAGCGGCACCATCCTGCTGGAGGGAAAGGAGATCAACTTCAAGAGCAGCCGGGAGGCCCTGGACAACGGCGTGGCCATGGTGCACCAGGAGCTGAACCAGGCGCTCAAGCGCACGGTTATGGACAACATCTGGCTGGGGCGCTACCCGCTGAAGGCTGGGGTGATGGTGGACGAGAAGAAGATGTACCGGGACACCATGGCTGTCTTCGAGGAGCTGGAGATCAAGGTGGATCCCCGGCGGGTCATGAGCACCATGCCCGTCTCCCAGCGGCAAATGGTGGAGATCGCCAAGGCGGTGTCCTACCACTCCAAGGTTCTCGTCTTCGACGAGCCTACCTCCTCTCTGACTGAGGAGGAGGTGGAGCACCTCTTTAAGATTATCAACATGCTCCGGGACCGGGGCATGGGCATTATCTATATCTCCCACAAGATGGCGGAGATCAAGCGCATCTCCGACTACATCACGGTCATGCGGGACGGCACCCACGTGGCCACCAGGCCCGCCGGCGAGCTGGAAATGGGCGACATTATCCGGCTGATGGTGGGCCGGGAGCTGAACAACCAGTTCCCGCCCAAGACCAACAAGCCCGGCGAGGTGTATCTGAAGGTGGAGCATCTGTCCGGCCAGTATTCCCTTCTGAGCGACGTGTCCTTTGAGGCCCGCCGGGGCGAGATTCTGGGCCTGGCCGGTCTGGACGGCAGCGGCCGCACGGAGACCCTGGAGAGCATCTTCGGCGTGGCCACCCGCAAGTCCGGCACCGTCACCCTGGGCGGCAAGCCCTGCAAAAACCGGAACGCCCGGGAGTCCATCAAAAACGGCTTCGCCCTCCTGACGGAGGAGCGCCGGGCCACCGGCATCTTCGGGATTCTCGACATCCGGGAAAACACGGTCATCTCCAGCCTGAAGAAGCATCTGCGCTTCGGCATCTGTCTCAACAGCGCCTCCATGAAGAAAGACACCCAGTGGTCCATTGACTCCATGCACACCAAGACGCCGTCCCAGGAGACGAAGATTCGCAGCCTCTCCGGCGGCAACCAGCAGAAGGTCATCATCGGCCGCTGGCTGCTGACGGATCCGGAGGTGCTGCTTCTGGACGAGCCCACCCGGGGCATCGACGTGGGCGCGAAATATGAGATCTACCAGCTCATTCTGGATCTGGCCAACCAGGGGAAGACGGTGCTGGTCGTCTCCTCGGAGATGCCGGAGCTGCTGGGCATCTGCGACAGAATCCTCGTCATGTCGGGCGGACGCCTGGCCGGCGAGGTGGACGCCGGGAGCACCACCCAGGAGGAGATCATGACGCTGGCCGCGAAATATGTGTAAGGAGGAAGGAAATCGGATATGATTGGTCTCATTAACAGAAAAGCGGAGGAATACCGCGCTCTTGACAGCATCGACCGGCGCCGCTTCTGGATCGACGGCCTGCTGAACAACATGCTCTACATCCTGATGGCCGTCTTCATCATTTTCACGGCTGTCATCAACAAGAACTTTGTCAGCCCCAGCGCCATCGCCAATATCATCATGCTGGCGGCGGCATCCCTGCCCATGGCCTTGGGCATCGGCGGGTGCATCGTCCTCACCGGTACGGACCTGTCCGGCGGCCGGGTGTTCGGCCTGACGGCCGCCATTACCGCGGGCCTGGTGCAGAACCGCGCGGCCAGCAAGCTGCTGTTTGAGCACCTGCCCGACACCAGTCTCGGGTGGATCCTGGCGGTGCTTGTGATCGTGATGCTGGTGGGCGCGGCCATCGGCTTTGTCAACGGCTTCTTTGTGGCCAAGTTCAGCCTGCACCCCTTCATCGTCACCCTGGCCACTCAACTCATCACCTACGGCATCATCCTGATGTTCTTCCAGATCAACGGCAACGGCGGCGGGCCCATTGGCAACCTGTCCCAGGAGTTCAAGAACGTGATCTCCGGCCCCGCTATCCAGTTCGCCATCGCCGGCAAGAACGGCGGGTCCGACACCATGGTGTCCATCCCCTGGTACGTGATCTACGCCTTCGCCCTGGTGGCCGTCATGTGGTTCATCTGGAACAAGACCACCTTCGGCAAGAACATGTTCGCCGTGGGATCCAACGCCGAGGCGGCCCGGGTGTCCGGCGTCAACGTGTTCATGACCACGGTCCTGGTCCACACCCTGGCCGGCGCCATGTACGGCTTCGCCGGCTATGTGGAGGCCGCCCGCCTGGGTTCCATCACCGCTGCTACCGGCTTGAACAACGAGTGCGACGCCATCGCGGCCTGCGTCATCGGCGGCGTGTCCTTCGTCGGCGGCACCGGCAAGATCAGCGGCATCGTTCTGGGCGTGTTCGTGCTACGCATCATCTTCGTGGCCCTGAACATGCTGGGCATCGACCCCAACCTGCAGTTCATTATCAAGGGCGGTATCATCCTGGCCGCCGTGTCCCTGGATATGCGGAAATATCTGGTCCGCAAGTAAACGGGACTCCCAAGCCCACAGCAGAGCGGTATTTTGCGCCGCGCTGCCGTGGGCTTATTTTTGTCCGCTGGAGCCGGAAGCTCTGGGGATGGCATCCACTCTCCATTCGCCGGACGGCGGGCCGCAAGCCTGATGGAAAAATCTTGCGATATTTGTCCAGGCCTGCTATACTGAACCCATCTTGAGGAAGAAAGGACACGATCCACCATGGAACTGAAGGACATCCTGTCCAAAGTGGACCACACCCTCCTGGCGCAGGGAGCGACCTGGGCGGAAATCCGGGACATCTGTGACGACGGCATCCGCTATGGGACCGCCTCCGTGTGCATCCCCGCCAGCTATGTGCGCCAGGCCAAGGAGTATGCGGGGGATAAGCTCTCCATCTGCACGGTCATTAGCTTTCCCAACGGCTACTCCACCACCGCCGTCAAGTGCTTTGAGGCCGAGGACGCCGTAAAAAACGGGGCGGACGAGATCGACATGGTCATCAATGTCGGCTGGGCCAAGGACAGGCGCTGGGACGATCTGCTCACGGAGATCAAGGCCGTCAAGGCCGCCTGTCATGGCCGGCTTCTGAAGGTCATCATTGAGACATGCCTCCTCACCGATGAGGAGAAAGTGGAGCTCTGCAAGATCGTCTCCGCCTCCGGCGCGGAGTACATCAAGACCTCCACTGGCTTCGCCGGAGGCGGCGCCACCCGGGAGGATGTGGCCCTCTTTGCCAGGAATGTGGCCCCCCATGTGAAGATCAAGGCCGCCGGAGGGATCGCGTCCCTCCAGGATGCGGAGGACTTCGTGGCCCTGGGGGCCAGCCGGCTGGGGACCAGCCGGATCGTCAGGATCGTCAAAGCCGCCGAAAAATCGGGGGACGCTGGCGCCGGCCAGAGCAAATAAGCGTTCATCCGCCCAGAGCGAGACGATTCCCGCCTCTCACAATACGCGGCCATAGAAAAAGCGGGTGCCGAGGCGCCCGCTTTTTTGAACATTTACGCAATATGTTTGAACCCGGATAGGGACAAAAATCGCATGTAAGGCGCAGGAGGTGAATTTCCTGCCGTTTTGCCTGCTATCAGGCGGTTTTTCTGCTGTGTTCTACAGCATACTGTTTCAGTTCCCCGTCCGTGGGGATGTCGATGATCCCCACATAGGAATACGGTGTTTCGAAGTGTATCTACTTCTTTTTCTTATAGACTCGAAACATCACAAATGTAAGAACACCCAGCGCAATGCCAAAGCAGATACCCACGCCTATTCCGGCGTAGCTCTCCCATCATTTATAGTTCCACCTAAACATTGTATTTGCCGCCTTGCAGGGCAACGACTTCGCCCGCCGCTTTCTCCCATATCCCATTGTCTGCGGAGGTTTTGACATAAAAGCGTTCGTTTCGGAAAGAAGAAAACTTCATCAGGGCGTCCTGTGCGTACAAGGTCTCAAAGGAACGTATCTGCTCATATCTCCTGCAAAAGATTTTCTCCCGATAGATTTCATACAGAAACGGGGCCGTCGCATAAAGCCGGAAATCCACACGATCATCCAGTGCCGCAAGCGTCAGCGGGACGGTTCCGCAATAGCCGGACTCAATCACAAGAATTTTTTCCGCCTGAATCCCATCTAAAAGCTCTCGAAGGTTTTTCTCTAAAACCGGGTGTTCGCTCAGCACCTTCCTAATGCGCGGCCTGCAAAATGCAGAGAAATCTCCGTAGCTCGAAACGCCGCTTTCCAGTGCCTCATACACGGGCAATCGAAGGAGATCGTCTATGCCTTCCCCGGCGGTCTGCCACAGGAAATCCCGATTGATCACCCACGGGTACAGGCCGCCTTTGCCGCCGCCTCTAAAATAGAGATACGGCAGAAAAGCGTCACGGAGCAGAAATACATAAGCGGTATCGGGCTGTTGTGAAATCCATTGGCAGTAACCGATCAGGTCGGCCAGAAACGGATTGTCTTCTGGGGCGGTTTCGCTTTGCATACGCTCCGACAGACGCCCGCAGACCGACTCAATGTCCATCTCTGTATTGCCGTATTCCACGCTTGAAAGGATTCTTTTTTGAATCGGGAACGGCGCCTCGTCATGGGCTCTCAAAATGGCTCGAAGCCTCGAAACAGCGCCGTATTTTTCTTCCAGGGTGCGATTCAGCAGCGTATATCCCTCGTCGAGCAGATCGTCCAAAAGCTTGAGCAGCTGCTTTACTTCATATAGCTCGCCTTTGCCAAGTGTCCTGTCCTCCAGCCTTTTGAGTGCCTCCGTATAATATTTCTCATTGAACGAAAGAAATCCCATGTCAAACCTCGTTTTGGGGAAGGCCTATAATGGCATCAGGCTTCCGAGCTCCAAACAAATTTGGTTCTATCCACACACTTACAATCAGGATGGGAACTTCAACTGCCGCAACAAAGAATATGATTCCGTAGAACCAAGCGGCCACCTTTCCTTTCAATCGCATTTTCTTGCCTCCTCCCGCTTTATCATACCGCCGATGGGAAACTCAACAGTTGTAATTGGCTCTTAAACACCATTATAATTATAGCATGAAAATATGACTTTTTCTACCGTTTTACGCAGAAAAGCGGCGGCGAGGATTGCTCCCTCGCCGCCGTTCTGCCTTAACTGTAAATCAAATTATTGTTGACGGTTTCCGTCGCACGGTTTCGGATGTTGCTCATCCGACAGATCCACGCCATTTGGTCTTGCGCTTTGAGTGCTTCGGTCACGCTCTCACGCTCCGCCATCTGTTTTACCAACCGGGAAAACAGTTCTTCCGCCTGCTGGTCGATGTCGGCAAGGTGGCTGTTCAGCTTGCAGGCGGTGAGCAGGCTGTAGTACGGGCCGGGTCTTTTACGGAAACGCCGATGTGAACGCCATGTACGCGCTGACCGGAAAATTCTGGGACCACCCGGCCGTGGATGTGGACAGCTACTGCGGCTTCAGAGGATCCAAGCCGGCTTCCGACCTGGAGAAAGCGCAGGATTTTATGATTCTACGGCAATAACTCATGGGAGGAGGTACTATCTTTAGCCGCCAGAGTGTGGTATAATATAAAATACGGTACGAACTGAGGAAGGCTGCGCCGGGATGCCAATGCCCCCGTGGCCGGGAAGGAGCCTTGTCATGGAACGTTTTGGAATTTCTGTAGAATTGCGGCATGCGCCGCCTCTGGATCCGGACTTCATGCCCATTCTGCGGTTCAACCGCGCATTTCTCGCCGGCGCCAGACAGCCGGTCTCTGTGGCCGTGGAGCGCGCCAATGGGCAGATGGCCGTCTGCCGCACCTTCCTCCACGGAACGCCGGACATGGCCGCTGCGGATCACTACTATATCAACCGGCTGGTAAAAACCCTCCTCTGGATGAAGGGCGGCTTCCGGATCTACGTCAGCGGCAGTGAAGACGCCTATACGTATTTGAAGGCCGCCTTCGGCCCCGGCGGAGAGCAGGCGTTTGACGGGGACTACATGGCAGGCGTCTTTGAGCACTCCTTTGAGGTGCTGCCGGCAGACGAGGTGCCGGACAGCAAGGACTTGCCCAAGGCCATGGGGGGACATCTCTCCGGGTGCCGCATCGGCTTCGACGCCGGCGGCAGCGACCGGAAGGTCTCCGCCGTCATCGACGGGGAGACCGTCTACTCGGAGGAGGTGATCTGGTTCCCGAAGCTGAACAGTGACCCCCAGTACCACTATGACGGCATTGTGGCCGCGCTGAAGTCTGCGGCCGCGCACATGCCCCGGGTGGACGCGGTGGGCGTCTCCTCCGCGGGCATATTCATCAATGACCGGACCATGGGCGCTTCGCTGTTCCTACAGGTGCCCCGGGACCTCTTTGAGGAAAAGGTCAAGGACATCTATATCCGCGCCATTACCGACACCTTCGGGCCGGTGCCCTACGCCGTCATTAACGACGGCGATGTGACCGCCTTGGCGGGCGCTATGAGCCTGGGGGAGAACAACATCCTGGGAATCGCCATGGGCACCAGCGAGGCGGGCGGCTATGTGGACAGCCAGGGCCGTATTACCGGCTGGCTCAACGAGCTGGCGTTTATCCCCGTAGACGTCCAGCCGCATGCCGCCCGGGACGAGTGGAGCCGCGATACCGGCTGCGGCGTGAAGTACTTCTCCCAGGACGGCGTCATCAAGCTGGCCCCCCGGGCGGGGATTAACCTGGCGGAGGACCTGACGCCCGCTGAAAAGCTGAAGGCCGTACAGTCGCTGATGGAGGAGGGCAGCGAGGCCGCAGCCAAGGTATACGAGTCCATCGGCGTATACCTAGGCCACACTCTGGCGTTCTACCATGATCTCTACGGCTGTAAGCACGTACTTCTGCTGGGGCGGGTCATGAGCGGCCGGGGCGGCGACCTGATACTCTCCACCGCCAGGCAGGTGCTGGCGGACGAGTACCCGGAGTTGGAGGGAAAGATCCTGCCGGAGCTGCCCGACGAGAAGTTCCGCCGGGTCGGTCAATCCATGGCGGCCGCCAGCCTGCCGGAATAAGAGAATGAAACGGAGGAGGCCCCGAAACACGGGAGCCTCCTCCAATTTTTTTGAAATGTGCCGGACTGGGTCTTCCGCCGGGCCGCCAAAAGGCCGGGGAGCGAATGCTTACGCCCCGGGTTCCTCCTCGATTTTCCGCACGCTCTCGCCGCGGATCAGCTCGAAGGGAACAATCTCGTGGACAGCCTCGCCGCCGCCGGTCTGCTGGAGCAGAATGTCCACCCCCCGCTGGGCCAAACGGCTGGCGTTCTGCCGGATGGTGGTGAGGCGGGGTACGCAGTACGCCGACTGCTCAATGCCGTCAAAGCCCACCAGGGACACGTCCTCCGGCACCCGCAGCCCGCGGTCGTGAATGGCCCGCAGCGCGCCGATGGCCATGACGTCGGACATGGCCAGGATCGCGGTGATGCCGCGATTGCGGTCCAGGAGCTGGCTGGCGGCCTCATAGCCGCCCGCCAGGGAGTAGCGGGAGACGATGGCCCAGCGCTCCGCGTCCAGGGTCAGCCCCCGCTGGAGGCAGGCCCGCTGGCAGCCCATGAGGCGCATCTGGCTGATGTTGCAGTCCATGATCGGGGAGATGACACAGCTGTCGCCGCCGATGATGCCCACCCGCCGGTGGCCGGCGTCCAGCAGATACCCCATGGCCTGAGCCGCCCCCTCCACGTCGTCGGTGGAGACGCTGGAGAGGTTGGGGAAGCCCATGGTGTCCGCCCGGGTGGTCACCAGCACGCAGGGGCAGGTCACGTTCCGGAAGCGGCGGAGGAAGTTGGCCCGGTTGCCCCCCAGGAACAGGATGCCCAGGGGCTTCTGCTCCCGGCAGACATGGACCGCTGTCTCCACCTCGTCGCTGTCCTCGTCCAAATAGTACACCGAGGCGGCGCGGCCGGCGTCCTTGAGCCGGCTCTGCATCTCCTCCAGGATGCCGGCAAAGAGCAGGTTCCGGGCGCCCTTGACAATCACGCCGAAGCTGCTGCTCTCCCGCTGCTTCAGGACCCGGGCGGCGCCGTTGGGCCGGAAGCTCAGCTCCTCCACCACTGCCAGGATCCGCTCCCGGGCCTCCCCGCTGACGCCGGGGTGGCCGTTCAGCACCCGTGACACCGTGCCCACGGCGTATCCGGACCGCTGGGCCACATCCTTTATGGTCACGATGTCACCTCCTCATGCAAATTGCCAATTGTTCGCGTGGAATCTCACTATATCACAAACTATCAGGTTTGTCACGGCGTTTTTCCGCATTTTTCGACAGGTGGAGCTTATCCCTTCACCGCGCCGGCGGCCACGCCCTTGATGATGTGCTTCTGGCAGAGCAGATAGAAGATGATCACCGGGATGATGCTCAGCAGAATCAGGGCCATGGTGGCGCCCAGGTCCACAGTGCCGTAGCTGCCCTTCAAATACTGAATGTGGATGGGGATGGTGCGGTACTCGTTGATGTCCAGCACCAGGTAGGGCAGCAGATAGTCGTTCCACACCCACATAATCTCCAGGATACCCACGGAGATCATGGTAGGCCGCAGCATGGGGAACACCACGGAGAAATAGGTCCGGATGGGCCCGCAGCCGTCGATGGCGGCGGCCTCCTCGATCTCCAGGGGGATGGACTTGACAAAGCCCACGAACATAAAGATGGCCAGCCCCGCGCCGAAGCCCAGGTATACGATGGGGATGCCGTAGGGTGTATTCAAGGGCAGGAGCGCCACGTCAGCGGCGGGCCCGGTGACCCGGATGCCCAGCATGGCGGCCAGGTTCCCGATGGTGGAGCCAGTGCCGATGGAGTCCGCCGTCTTGGAGAGGGTGTACATGACCATCTGGAAGGGCACCACCATGGAGAACACGCACAGGTAGTAGATGGTCCGGCAGAACTTGGAGTCCACCCGGGCGATGTACCACGCCGCCATGGAGGTAAAGAGCAGAATCAGCGCCGTGGACACGATGGTGATGAAGGTGCTGTAGAACACCGACTTCCAGAAGGGGTAATTGCCGAAGGTCATGCCCTTGATGAAGTTGGTGAAGCCCGCCCACATCTCGCCGGTGGGCAGGGAGAAAGTGTCAGTCTTTACGAAGGTGTTCAGCTTGAAGGAGTTGAGCACCACCGTCAACACCGGCAGCACATAGATGACGCAGATGATTCCCAGCACCACGGACAGGATGGTCTTGGTTCGCCGCTCGGCGGCCAGTCCGTTCTTCTCCTTCATTACTGCTGCACCTCCCTCTTGCGGGTGTAGGCCAGCTGGGCCAGGCCCAGTCCGGCGACGAGGACAAAGAAGATAACCGCCTTGGCCTGGGCCACGCCCTTGGAGGCGCTGTTCTGGCCATAGAAGGTATTGTAGATGTTCAGCGCCAGCATTTCAGTGGTTTTAATGCTGGATCCGTCGGGCTGAATGACGAAGGGCTGCCCGGCGGTCAGGGCCAAGTTCTGGTCAAAGAGCTTGAAGCCGTTGGTCAGGGACAGGAAGGTGCAGATGGTGATGGAGGGCATCACATTGGGGATGGTGACCTTGAAAAGCGTCTGGGACTTGGACGCGCCGTCGATCCTGGCGGCCTCCAGCATCTCCTCCGGCACCGCCTGGAGTCCGGCGATGTAGATAATCATCATATAGCCGATCTGCTGCCAGCACATGAGGATGATGAGGCCCCAGAAGCCGTACTTGGTCTCCAGCAGGATGGAGGTGTTGTAGTGGGAGAGAATGCCGTCGAAGATCATGGACCAGATGTAGCCTAGGACGATGCCGCCGATGAGGTTCGGCATGAAGAAGACGGTCCGGTACAGGTTGCTGCCCCGGATGCCCTGGGTCAGAAAGTAGGCCACGGTGAAAGCAAGCACATTGATGAGCACCAGACTCACCACGGCGAACAGGGCGGTGTACCAGAAGGAGTGCATGAAGCTGGCGTCCTGGAAGGCGGCGATGTAGTTGTCAAGGCCGATGAACTGGGCGTCCTTGATGATCCGGAACTTGCACAGGGAGAGGTAGATGCCCTGGAGAAAGGGCCAGACGAAGCCCAGGGCGAAAGCCGCCGTCACCGGCCCCAGGAACAGCCAGCCCCACCGCTGGATGGGCCGGCGCAGCCCCCCGCCGCTGGAGGGTTTCTTTCTTTTCAAACCGATCATCTCCTTTTCGTAGTAGCATCATTTCTCCCCCAGAGGCCGCGATCGCGGCCTCTGGGGCAGAAGGGATGGAGAAAATGGGCGCGAAAAACGGGGCGGGCGTGATCGCCCGCCCCGCCGCATGAAGTTTTGGTTTGCGCGAGGGGATTAGCCCTTGGCCGCGGCGGCCTGGGTGGCCCAGCCATCGATGGCGGCGGTAACCACGGCCTGCCAGTTGGCGTCAGAGGGATCGGCGTTGTACTGGTTCAGCGCGGAGACAAAGGCGGCGCGGTACTCGTTCACGTTGGGCTGGAAGTTGGTGGCCCAGTCCATGACGTAGTGTCCGCTGTCGGTCAGCTCGGCGGCATGGGACAGGAAGCCGTTGGTGGAGGCAACAGCGCTCTTATAGGGCATGGCGCCAAAGCCGCCCACGCCGTTGGTAATCAGCTCATTGGCCTCGGGGTCGGTGACCAGCCACACCATGAAGTCCATGGTGGCCTTCTGATCGTCCTCGGAGGCCATGGCGTTGATGGCCCAGTAGTTCTCACTGCCGCAGTTCAGGCCAGCGTTCTCCTCGCCTTCCACGCCGCAGTAGTAGGGGATCATGGTAGCGCTGGGGACGGAGTCGATGACGGCGGCGTACTCCCAGGAGCCCTGGACATAGAACACAGCCTTGCCGTCTTTGAACTCGGCCTGGGCGTCGTGGCCGCCGGTGGCTAGCTCGGTGCGGGCCACGGTGGAGTTGTTCACGCACAGGTCATAGAGGTTTTTGAAGTTGTCCATGTAGGCGCCGGTGAGGGTGTCAGGGGTATCGCTCCACTTGCTGCCGGCGGCCTGCTCCTCGTAGTAATACTCCAGGTTGATCATGTGGCCGGTGTAGCGCCAGGAGGAGCTGTCGTCCATGTCGTTGGAGGTGAAAGCGTCGAAGCCCAGCTCGGCGGCCCGGGCGTGGATGTCCTCGGCGGCGGCCTTCAGGGTCTCGAAGTTCTTGATCTCGTCCAGCTTGTGGCCGGCCTGCTCCAGCAGATCCACGTTGACGATGATGCCGTAGCACTCGTAGCAGTAGCCGATGGACACCAGCTTGCCATCGGCGTCATACAGATTGTAGGCGTCAGAGTTCAACTCATTGGCAATGTCGGTGCCGGTCAGATCCAGGGCGTAGTCACCCCAGGTCTTGACGGCGGGGGCGTTGCCGATGACGAACAGGGTGGGGGGAGCGGACTTGTCCATCTCGGACGTGAGGGTAGACTCGTATGTACCGGAAGCGGCGGTGGTGACCTTCACGGGCACGCCGGTCTTGTCAGTGTACATCTGGGCGATCTCCTGGAGCAGCTCGTCTGCTTCGGGCTTGAAGTTCAGCCAGTAGACGGAGCCCTTGGCCTCGCTGCCCTGATTGCCGCCATCGTTGCCGTCGTTACCGGTGTTGTCGCCCTGCTGCTGATTGTTGCCGCCGTTGCCGCCGGCGTTGTTCCCGCCGCCGCCGCAGCCGGCCAGCAAGCCCAGCAGCATAACAGCAGCCAAAGCAAGCGCTAACCATTTTCTTTTCATATTTGTTCCTCCAAATCATTTTTTGTTGCGGATAATTGGAAACGTTTCCAACTCCGATAAGTCTATTATAGGAGCTTATGAGTGGTTTGGCAAGAGATTTTTTGGGCAAAATGGAAAATTTGTGCAAACTTGCGAATTAAACATGACAAAATTGTGCACATTAACCGACTACTCCTCGAAAAACATCCGAAAAAGATGGCTGGAAACGTTTATCTCCGCTTCCGCAAATCTGCCTGTCCGCGCTTTATGGCTGGCCGGACAGATTTTGCTTGCTGGGACGTTTCCTAAACCCTCTGATTTTTTCTCACTGCTGCACAGAACGGTTTTGCCAAAGTTTTGAGTAAGATTTTTTCAAAAAAGGTATTGACTCTACATAGATTCATCGTAAGCGCAAAACGGAGTATAAGAAAACGGGCCGTACCCATCAGCGGCACGGCTCGTTTCTTCGGTTAAGTAGGTCTTACTAAAAAACTGGAAATAGAGAGATAACAACAGAAATAAAGAGTATTCGTTAGCTTTTCAAGGATGCAAGTTGCCCCATAATTGGGGGTAATGCGCAGAAAACCCGTAATTCTGGGGTATATGTGCTTACAACAACACGCTCCAATACCTAAAGGAGCAATACAACCGGGAGCCTAATCTGCGCCATTTTGTGCTTTTTCATCGATAATCCCTTAGGTTTTCTTATAAATTTTACATTTTGATGACTTTTTCGGTAAGCCCGAATTTATGCATGTGTTCCCTCAGGCGGAAAGACTGTTCAAGCCCCATACGCCGCACGTTGTCCAAATATTTGTATATTGAAGTAGCAGTATATATCATTTCGCCGTTCTCGTCCGCGGCTCTTTCCAGCGCGGCGGCAAGTATCGCGTATTCGTTTTCCAAAGACGTGTCAAAAACTCCCAAATCATCCGTGTTTATGGACACAGATATCTGAGGACTTTTCAGAGGTGTTCCATCGGCCCTTAAGAGCTCCGCGTTGTTGAACCGAAAAATGGGATGTCTGTCATACCGTCTGAACGTACCGATAAGATAGTTTGAGGTGGGATTACACTCAATCATGAGGCCTTTTTGAGAAATATACCCGCTCATCTTGTCCTGCATTTCCCTCATAAGTCGGATATACGCCTCATCGATATGGAATTCCTGGACCATCCGCCCCGCGGTCCTCACAGCCCGGTCATAATGGTATACCTGATATAGTGTCGATATTGCGGGGTCTTTTCTATAGGATTCAATCTTTTTAACTGGATTCTCTGAATAGCTTTCATAACCGCCCGTGCGGAAGCTGTTCACTCGGGAATAAGGCAGCGTCATATAAAGCTCCGGCAGATCGCCGCGCAATTGCATGGAGTAGTAGTAATCCTGCAGATCATTCGTATATCCGGAATCACGCGTAAACGGGCCGTATATTTCGGCAAAAAGCGCTTTCGCCCGCGTGTGAAGTCTGTTGCCAAGCTGCGTGTCCAAATTTGCCCCTATTTCCTGAGAGCGGAAAAGTAACCATACCAAATTATCGAGCAGGTCCTGCTTGCATAGGACGATACGACTTGTCTTGAACCGGTAATGCTCCACCGGATCAACGCCAAGAGCAAGAGCGTGTCCCAAACGATCTCCCCGCTTGAGGCCAAGGAAAAAGATCGCCTCATCGATTGCGCGAAGTCCGTCGGCTATGTCGAGAAAGTCCTCCCCCGCGTGATAAGTCCTGTGGAGGTGCGGGGCCGTTGATTGATTGAGAAATGCGTCGGGAACATGGGAAAATGCCAGATCGCTCAGATAGCGGTACGCCACGGCAAATACCTCCGGGCGGCAGCGTATCTCAATGTTCGCTGCGTCAATGCCCAGCACCTTGTCACACATTTGCTGGGAACTGCGCATAAGTCCTGCTATCGCGCCAGCCTGCAGCCGGACCTTTTCGCGAAGCTTAAAGTCCCGCGGATGTATGGGCCCGTCATAGGGCTCCTCTGGGGATTTAATAAAATGATAGACATAGAAAAGCGCAAAGTCCGGCCTGAGTCCTCCGGCATCCTGGACGTATTTTTCATTGTTCCGGATCTGCCGGACCATCTCTTTCGTGGAATGCTTAGGACCCAACCGCGCCTCGAAGCTTGGGATGTGCTGGCTTGACTGACTTGCGTTGATTGAGAGTCTCAGCGCCTCGGCGTTATATCCCGGGAAGCTGTCATAGATAAAGTCCTTTCGGTCCTGGTACTGCTTAAAATTGTAAAATCCGGGCTGCATATTGACTTGAACGATCTCCGCCCGGAAATTTTCCTTCAGCAAAAGGTACATGTAGAACCAGCTCTGAAGCTCATCGTCAAAAGTGCCGTCGAAACAGGCTGTAAAGCACCTGTACAGAAAGCTGCGCTCACCTGACAGGAGCCTGAAGTGACTGTCCGCAAGCCCGTCCTGGCAGTCACGTCTCCTGAGAGCGTAATCCAGAACGAAAGGAGGGGAGCCCTTGACCCAAATTGGCAGTCCATACTGAGCTCTCAGCGCACTTACACCGCTCTTAAGAGCGGTCCACGGGCTGAACAGATCTTCCATGTCCATTCCTTTTTCGGACTTGATGCCCTCAAGGCTCATAAAGAGCCTCATGCGCAGATAGGCCGCCCACATCAACCGCCTGTCCCACGGCCAGACATTGTCCCCGAACCCGCGGTTTACGGTCGGATGCAGGTTAGCCTTAAAGGTTCTGCTGACCCTGACAATCATTTTCGGGTAATTCATAAGGCACGCCCAGGAAATCGGGAAATTCTGCGTAGTGCCGCCCAAATGACAATGGTTCTCTGCCATTCCCTGATCAAGGATGGAATTAAGTCGGAAGTTATCCGATTTTATGATGGCCTCCCAGGTAAACATATCGCGGTCTGCTGCCCCGTGACGCAGATCTTCATATGCCAGAAACGCCGTAGTAAAGATGTCCTGCCCGAGTTCCTGATACACGGTCCGCCACGCGAGCGCCTCGGAGAAATCGTATCTGATGGAAGCTGCGTCAAGCCGCAGCGCGCGCTTCCCCATCCACACCAGCAGATTGAACACACAGGGCCGCGTTTCGACCCCGTGCGGGAGGGTGGACATCTTTTCTCCTATGAGGCTGAGGATATTCTCGAGCTCCTCGTGGGAGTATCCCTGAAAGGCAGAGGGTGCAAGCCTCTGAAAGACATCGCCGGGAATATTTGCTGCGGAGAGGCGAGCCCGGTCAAGGCCCCTCCCCCGCATCTGGTCATACAGCAGCTCCGGCTGTATGCTCCGGAATAGGATCGTCAGGTATTTCTGCTGTATGCCCAATGCGTCTCACCTCCGGGTCAATTCTTATCCTCCGGTTTCTTGAGTGCGTCACTATCCTTCTAGTCTTCGGTTGGTTTTTTCTATTTCGGCTTTTTGGACGCTTTGAAGAAATTGAGAACCGCAGATTCTATATCCATCGTGCTGGTCAGATTATGGACATCTTGAGTCTCTTGTGACTCCAATAGCACAGTGTTTGCGAGAAACAGCGGGATGACCCATTTTCCGAACTCCATTGACCGCAAACAGTGATGCGGATATTTACTGATATAAGAATCAGGTGTTTCAGACTTTTTGTTGAACCTATCCGCTAGCCGAATATAGTAATTCTGCAATTGCGTTAACAGGTCATTCAAATCAGTTACTTGCTTTTCGGTTATTGTGAAGCCCAGCGACAGTATTTCTGCCAATGTGTACCGTATTCTTCTCATGACATCCCAGTTGATCAGCGCCATCAGTGAGCTGCTTTGGAGTTGTTCCCATCGAAGCAATTTAAGCAATTTATTTTCATTATTCGCGATTGATAATGCGGCTCCTTTAAATGCTCTTCTGGAATTCTCGGATTTGGGGCTGCTCTTCATTATATAGAGACAATTTACAATGGAATAGTTCAGATTCGCGGCCTTAATGAGCTGCGTCCCGTGCGGCGGTTGGTAATCCGTGAGCATGGATACAAGATAACTCACCGCCGGCTCCGCTCCCGTCACCTCTCCACTTTGATCTATTTCCGCTTCCCATTCTATATTTCCACTATTTTCAAGGTACGGAACAACAAAGGCATCTGAGCCGAAAACAGGATACAGCGCAAGAAATGTACAGCCCTCATTAAGCTTGTCCATATCCTTCTCGACAGCTTCATAATACGTTATCAGCTCTTGAAGCATAAGGCAGTGTCCCAGGAAGGAAAAATACTGCCTGACGGCATAATAGTACTTTCGAAAAGCTATATCGCTGGTCCGCTTATCCAGGTCGTCAAGGCGGCCAAGGAGGTCCGCAAACGTAACATCTTCAAGCTTCTGCTCTTCCTGCTCTTTATCTTTAAGCTTCTCAAATATGTATTTTACTTTGTTTCCAGAATTGGTTCGGTCGAGCTGTGAGAGTATCTGCGCGTGCCCTGGTAAGAGCGTATTATTGACCCAGACGCTGAAGAAGTAATCCCGGAAGCGCTGTACGTTGTAAAGTCTTGTGTAAAGGCATTTAATGTGGGAGTGGATCTCCTCGGCAGATGCACCTTCTTTAGCGAACAGACCGTAATCCTCTATGTCGGGGTCAGCCACGTTATCCATCTGCGACAGCATGGCGAGGAGATGACTCAGGAGCCGCATATTGTCGGGGATAATAAAATGCAGACGGCCCTTGGTTTTCAGGAATATCATTCCGGTTTTCCGGTAAATGAGCCTGAAAATCTGATCCTGACTATCCGTGTAGATCTCACTTTTGTCAGGAAGGATCGAATCGTCGGCGGCAGAACAAACTATCTCTGTATTTTCTGAGTATTCCTTGAAATAGACGCTCAGAGACGGCAGCCAAACCTGACGGGTAGCGGGAAAGAGCTTGGTGATATACTGATTTGCCAGATTATGGGCCAGCTCACGAAAGTCCTCTTTGGAATAACTGTTGTCACAGAAGCTGTTTTCCACAAGCCTTGTAAGCTGATTGAGGTCCGCCGCCATGATGATAATCACCCGCGGCACCATCAGATACCTGCGCATATCCTCAAGGATATCGTACGCGTACCTGATGTTCATATCCGAATCGTCAATCTGGATGATCAGAAAGGAGTTCTCCTTTTGGGGGAAGCAGAACTTCAGGACTCTCTCCACAAGCTCGGCCAGCTCTTGCTTGAGGCACACCGTATCGCCCATTGTATCCAGCAGCTCCAGCTCGTCCATTTCCTCGTCGCCGCTTTTCCCGCCGCAGAGGATGCTGATGTGCTTGTAGCAGGTGGAGAACAGCTTAAGCAGCTCATTTTTCCTGTTGATAAACTCCTGCTTATCCCTGGAATTCCCCAAATAACGTGTTTCAAATCTGTCCCACGCTTCCTCCGCCATGTGGTAGATTCTTGAGAGGATAACAGTCAGTATTTGATGTCCATCATGTTGACGCTGGTCATAAAGCATGGTGGGATCAATGGGAGGAATGGAGCAAAAATTAGTGTTGTTGAACAGTGTACTCACGTAGCGGGCAAGGCCGGCAGGCAGTTCGCAGCGGATCATGTCCTGCAAAAAATCCTCTGAGAACATCTCGGAGCCGCGTCTTTTCAGTCCGTCCACGAAGGTGAGAAGCGCACTGCTTTTTCCTGTGCCGCGTTCTCCCGAGAAAACGATCATATTATTTGGATAGTTGTAAAATATCTTATCTTTTTGGGGATGATAATCGCTCAGCTCCAAGCAGAGGCGCTCTTCGGGATGGCCCGCCTGGTAGGAGACCGGAGAGGGGATGCCGTCCTGGTGCGTGTACTGGCTGCTTGCAAGAACGATTTCGACCACGCCGGCCAGGGCCTGACGATAGGACTCATAAAAGAGGGAGTCGCGGCGTCCCGCATGCGATACTTTTATCTGCTTTTCTGTTCCCCAGTCAAATTTTATTGTTTTTTTCATTTCTGGTTATTTCCTCTCTATCTATTTAGTGGTAAATAGTTCGGAGTAAAATAATAAGGCTAAAGGATCCTTCAGCCTTATCATGTATATTAAATCAAGTTGAAATGCTCACTCATCCAACAGGAATCGCGGCCAGTTGAGAAGCGTGGTCGCTATACTCCTGTTTGCCCGGATGATCTCCGCAAAATGCACGGCATCCTCCAGATATTGCTGGCTCTGAGGGCCGTGGGGACGCAGGGAGGCAGGCAGCAACTCCCGCATGATCTCCGGCAGCTCGTCCTCGCTCCAGAAGAACCGGGCAATGCGGTAAACAGCGCTGTAATAAGTCTTGAGCCTGCGAGGGTACAAAGCCAGAGAAAGCTCTGTGTTCCTGACAGAGGAGTGGATAAGAGGCCGCCCGTTCTCCGAAGCAAACCGTACCTTCAGAGACACATCCCCGCAATCCATCATCTTTGTGAGGAGCGGGAGCACAGTGACAACCATAGAGGCACTTGAGGCAACAACGCCGCCGTGTGTGCCCCCAATGCGGTCCATAAGCTCATTGATGGGTATCTCGCCGGTCCTGTCCAGAATCACAGGCGGAATATAGCCCCCGGATATGCAGACTTTCCCTGATTCCTTGGCGTTTTTCTCGTGCATGACCGCCTGATTGTACAGAATATCCTCAAGTGACCGCCTGTATCCCTCACGCGCCGAGGCGTCCGGCAGGACAACGGCTCCATCGGCGACATCGGGCACTTGCATAATGGAGCACAAATCTATTAATACATCCGCTGTCCAGTCTTCGGTGCAAAACGACTGGAAGCCATTAAGAGCGGCGGCATTGCCCACAAAGCCATAGTTACGGGCTATCTTTTCCGTGTCGTATTCCGGAAGATCGCTGGGAATTCCGGCATCATTCAGGAAGAGCCTCAGAACGATTTGTGAGCAGAGCAGATTCATGAACTGCCCAATGATATATTCGGCGCCAGCGGGTTTCTCCGCCTGCTTAATCACGGACATCATCTCGCGGGCGGACGGATCGCCCACCCTGTCAAGAATGTAGCGGATCACACGCTTGCATACGTCCAACTCCAGCTCCTGAGTGTAGAAGAAAGGTATCATACGGCAACCGTTACGGTATCTGTAGACCCGTACACAGGGGCACACCCCGGGGCGCAG
The DNA here is from genome assembly GCA_947630395.1 of uncultured Oscillospiraceae bacterium. Taxonomy (GTDB): domain Bacteria; phylum Bacillota; class Clostridia; order Oscillospirales; family Oscillospiraceae; genus Pelethomonas. The sequence continues at coordinate 7,230 of CANRHK010000007.1, read as the reverse complement.
AAGGGAGCCGTTAACAAAAAAGCTGTAAGATTCAAACAGGCCGTTTCCGCTCTCAGTATATGATTCGGTCCACCCGGCGGGTTTGAGCTCATCCACACCGGCCACTTTCGCGGAGAGGATATAAGATGTATTTGCCATCTCAAGCCGCATGAACTCACAAGAGATTCTGTAAGAGAGATCCCGCCATTTTTCCTCCGGGAGAATGCTTACATATCGAAGCCGCCATTGATACTCCTGCTTCAGGAGGATCTCGGTATCGTTAACGGCATAGACGTACAGGGTAATGCATTTGTAGAACGAAAGCTCCACCGTCTCGTCACACTCAATGCCGTAATCCTTCAGGCAACTGCAGACGCGGTCATAGAACATCTGCAGGAATCTATTCAAATTTCTTCCATGCACCAGCAGGTCGTCAGCCACCGACACCTTCGGAAAGGCATGGTTTAAGACGTACTCGCCAGCTATCTTGTCAGCCTTGAGCAGAAGCCCGTTCTCGGTCAGGACATCAGCAAACCGCTCTTTGTCCTGACTGGTATCCTGCCCATCGCGTAACCTGTCAAGCAGAATGGCCTCCAGAAGATTGTGGCAGCGGCGTGTGATCAAAGCGCTGTATTTATACATGCCCTTATCCGCAAACGCGCAGAACCAATTATATATTTTGCCCTTCTCTTCGGAATTAAGGCCAACCGGTCCCCGCTCGTTTGCCGACATAGCACATTGTCCTCCTGATTTAAAGCTTTGAAGAACTCTTGCCACCCCCCGCCGCTCAGGCGGGAGAAAAAGCAAAACAGCCCTGCCCAAAAGCGCGGCAGAGCTTCATCTCAGATCTTTTCTGGCCGGGAGAACCCCCGTGCCAAAGGATTGTAAACTACGCTCATCTCTTAAATGCCGTACGTGGAAAGGACAGAACGTACAACGCACAGAGTGTTGCCATATACTTAATATCTAATTTATTATTATACCACACTTTTGTGATTTTGTCAACAAAAACTTTGCGATCTCCTGCATGTTTTTGGTGTAATCGCCAAGTCCCGCATCTGGTTAGTGCGGGAAGCTTCACACCACAATATATGCCCCCATAGCGGCAAATAATGCAGGGACACCCACATCGTGTGTAACGAATTTTATTCGTGCCGCTGTGGGGTACTTTCCCGGTGTCGGGCCAGAGTCCGTCAGTACACGCAGTCAGAGAGAGATGCCTGGGTATCTTGTGGATGTGCTGACCGGCGCTATTGCGGGTGAATATCCTTCCGGACGGTACGGCGCGGCATCACGCGGCTCATCATGCTCTGCCTATTTTTTATGCATTTAAAGAGGGCCCGGGGCGCGTGCCCCAGGCCTTCTTCTGCCTCGATAACCTTATGGATCCGGAATCTCCAGAATGTACCGCTCGTAGGCGTTGATGATGGTGGTGTCCCCGTGCTGGAGCACTCGGGGGCGGTTCACGTTGTAGTTGGCGTGGACGTGGCCGTGGATCAGATATTTGGGGTGGTACTTGTCCATCAGATCCACCAGGCAGTCGAAGCCCCGGTGGGCGTAGTCCTCCCCATCCCCGTACCCTGTGGCGGGGGAGTGGGTGATCACAATGTCCACCCCGCCGGCCCGCCAGAGCTGGAAGCGCAGCTTCCGAATCCGGCGCACCATCTGCCGCTCCGTGTACTGGTGGAGGCCGCCGCTGTAGACGGCGCTGCCCCCCAAACCCAGAATCCGGATCCCATTCACCGTCACCAGCTTGTCCTCAATGCAGTCGCAGCCCTCGGGGAGGGCGTGGGCGGGGGCGGCGGTCTCATCCTCCGGGCGGCGGCGGCCGTCAAATTTGTCGTGGTTGCCGTGAACGTACAGGACCGGGGCGTGGCCCATGGTCACTAAAAAGCTGAGGTAACTGGCCTTCAGATCCCCGCAGGCCAGGATGAGGTCAATATCGTCCAGCCGTCCGGGCTGAAAATAGTCCCAGTAGTAGGGGCTCTCCTTGTCGGCTACCAGCAGCAGCTTCACAGCAGCGTAGCCTCCTTCTCCGGCGGGATGGCGTCCCGGTAGACCCCCTGGAGACGGACGATGGAGCGGGACATGGGCAGCAGTTGGTCAAAGCCCGGGATCTCCCCCTCCACACAGTCGCAGAGCCAATCCATGTGCAGAATCTCCTCCGGGGAGAACCAGTAGCCGCCATCGGATCGGAGGTTGCCGGCCTGGTCCCGGATGGGCCGCTGGAAGGGCACGATGGAGCCGTCCGCCACGCCCTTCCGGAGGATCTCCACCAGCTGCCGGAGCCCCGCGGGCAGCTCTTGGCTCAGCAGCACGCCCACGGTCTGGCTCTTCATGCCCCACCAGTAGCTGACCGCCTGCTTGCTGTCCTTGGTGCTGAGGGCGTCCCAGGAGCCGGAGAGGATGCTCCGCACCAGCTTCTCATAGAAGTGGCCCCAGTGCCAGTAGGGGGAGGCGATGGGCCGCAGCACGCCGCCGGGCCGCACCTGGCACAGCCCCCAGGGCTCCCGCACCCGGTCGGGGGTGGGGATATCCCGGTTGGAGATCAGGTCCACCCCCTCCTGCCGGAGGACCGCCATGGGGTCCTCTTCCACGCAGGACCAGCACAGCCGGATCCGGGCCCGGGGGTTGGTGAGCCGGGCCCCCAGGGCGAAGGCGTTGATGGCCGCAGGCACGCCGAAGATGGGGTTGGAGGCCACATAGCCGATCTGGCCGTCGGGGCTCATAGCCCCGGCAATGGCCCCGGTGATGAACTTGCCCTCGTAGATCTTGCTGTAGTAGGTCCGCACGCCGGTGTAGGGCATGGCGGCGGAACAGTTGAGAATGCGGACCTCCGGGTGCTTGGCCGCCGCCTTCCGGCAGGCGGCAATCAGGGGCGGCGTGGTGGTGAAGATCACCTGGGTGCCGTTTTCGATGGCGGTTTCCATGGCCGCGTCGGCCTCCGCCCCGGCGCCCACGCCGTCAAAGGCCTGGATCAGCACCTTCTCGCCCATCACCGCTTCCAGGTACTGGCGGCCCAGATAGTGGGCCCGGGCCCAGTCGCTGTCCTCCGGCCTGCTCTCGCTGACAAAGGCGACATTCAGCCGGGCGGGGAACACGGCCTTGAAAAGGCGGGTCAGGACGTTTTTCTCCTTCCCCTGCTCCTCCGGGACGTCGGGGTCGGTGGTGACCGCCACGGGATCCGGCTGGGCCAGCACCTCCACGTCCGCCCACAGGGCGGCCAGGCTCTTCTGGAGCTCGGCGGTGGACATGGTGCGCAGTTCCTCAAAGGTGTACACCTTCAGCCACACCAGCAGGGCGTCCGCCGCCGTAATGGGCAGCTCGTCGCCCTTCAGCTTCTTGAAGGCCGCCCGGAAGTAGGTGAAGCGGGACTCAAACCGCTGCCGCTCCTCCTCCGTCCACACGTGGTCCGCCTCAAAGCCCAGGGCGGTCTGGAGCTTCAAAAAGCTGCCGGGCCGGGTAAAGCGGACCCGGTACAGCTTGGTGAAGGGGTAGGACTGCATAAACTCGTAGTAGAGCCGCACCTCACGGTCCTCGCTCCAGGCGGGGATGATGCGGGTGACCTTGCCGGGGATGGTGGGGGCGTTGTAGCTTCGCAGCACGCTGACCCGCTTGTTGCCCTCCTGGACATAGAACCAGCCCAGGTACTCAAAGCAGCGGATGGGCTCCCGGATGCCCTCGTCGCCCAGATGGGCAGCGCAGAGCTCCATCCACTTGCCGGCAAATTCCGAGTCCTGGGACAGCAGGGGCATGAAGTTGCCGGCAAAGGCGGTGCGCCGCCCGGCGGTCTTGGTGCCCACAATCTGCTCCATAGGGATCTCCACGAGGCCCATGTCCATCTGTCCCGCCGTCATGGAGTCGTCGGTCAGGATCTCGTCCAGCACCTGTGGGTAGGGGTAGCGTCCGTGGAGGACGCTGTCTTTATAATATTTCTGGCCCAGACGCAGGGCCTTGTTGTACTGTTCAAACGCTTCCTGTCTGCTCATATTGATTCCTCCTGTGGGTTTGAGTTTTTGAAAGTCAGCGCCATTATATATGCCCTCCGCGCCGGAAGCAAGAGGAGACAAGCCAACAAAATATGGATTTTCGGCGCCATCCGGCGGGCGGAACTGTGCGTTTTTCTCAAAAAAAGGGAATTCCCCCGCCGGTCATTTTCGATATTGTGATTACTCGGCCTCGGCCAGGGCTTTCGCCTCGGCAATGGCCTTCTCCCGGGCCATGGGCGGGCACTCCCCACGGGCCCTGCCTATGGGGGCCCCTTTTGATTTCACTTGCGCGGCCGGAGTGAATCCGCCCTTGCGCCAAGGTTTTCGTTCCGGGAAAACGCTTGTACCGCCGCTTTCGCGGCGGACAAGGAGCGCCCGCCCGAAAAAACAGCCTGCGGCTTATGCCGCAGGCTGTTTCGACAGATTGATTACTCGGCCTCGGCCAGGGCTTTCGCCTCAGCGATAGCCTTCTCCTGGGCCATGGGCGGGCACTCCTCGTACCGCACGAAGTGGAAGGTAAAGGAGCCACGGGACTGGCTCATGGAGCGCAGATCGATGGCGTAGGTCATCATCTCCGCCATAGGCACCTCGGCCTCCACCACCTGGTCGCCGTCGCCGGTGGGGGTCATACCCATGACGCGGCCGCGGCGCTTGTTCAGGTCGCCGATGATATCGCCCATGTAGCTGTCGGGAATGGTGACCTTCAGTTCGCCGATGGGCTCCAGCAACACCGGAGACGCCTCGGGCAGGGCGGCCTTGTAGGCCAGCTGGGCGGCGGTCTTAAAGGCGATTTCAGAGGAGTCCACGGGGTGGTAGGAGCCGTCCACCAGGGTGGCCTTGAGGAACACCACCGGATACCCGGCCAGCACGCCGTGGACGCAGGCCTCACGGAGGCCCTTCTCAACGGCAGGGAAGAAGTTCTTGGGCACGCTGCCGCCGAAGACCTCCTCGGCGAAGATCATCTCCTCGCTCTCGTCCTGGGGCTCGAAGACAATGTGGACGTCGCCGAACTGGCCGCTGCCGCCGGTCTGCTTCTTGTGGCGGCCCTGCTTGCGGACCTTCTTGCGGATCTTCTCGCGGTAGGCCACCCGCGGGGTGTCCAACTCGGCCTCCACGCCGAAGCGGGTCTTCAGCTTGTTGACCAGCACGTCGATCTGGATATCGCCGGCGCCGGAGACCACCACCTGGTGGGTCTCAGGGTTGTTGACCACGGAGAAGGAGGGGTCCTCCTCGTTCAGGGGGCGATGGCGCGGGAGTAGCAGGGCTCGGCGAAGGGCACCGGGGCCAGCTTCACAATCCGCTTGGGATCGCACAGGGTGTCGCCGGTCTTGAGCCGGTCCATCTTGGCGATGGCGCCGATGTCACCGCAGGCGATCTCCTTGACCTCCTCGGCCTTCTTGCCCCGGAGGGTGTAGAGGCGGCCCAGCTTCTCGGCCTTGCCGGTGCCGGTGCTGTAGAGGTTCATGTCGCCGGTGATCTTGCCGGAGACGACCTTCACCAGGGAGTACTTGCCGTACTGGTCGGAGATGGTCTTAAAGACGATGGCGGCGGTGGGGCCATCGGGATCCCGGGCCACCTCGATGGACGCCTCGCCGGACTCGTCGGTGGCGGTCTCGGCGGGCATGGCGGTGGGGGCGGGGACCAGGTCCACGATGGTCTGGAGCAACACGGTGGTGCCCAGGCCGGTGATAGCGGAGCCGCACACCACGGGGACCAAGCTGGCGTCCCGGACGCCGATGCCGATACCCTTTGCGGTGTCCTCGGCGCTGAGCTCCATCTCCTCGAAGAACTTCTCCATCAGCTCCTCGTCGGTGCCGGCGGCGGCCTCCATCAGCTCGGCGCGGAGGCTCTCCACCTCGTCTGCCATGGATGCGGGCACGGCGGCCTCAGTGGTCTTGCCGCCCTTGCCGGCCTGGTAGGCCTTGTTCAGCACCAGGTCCACGATGCAGGAGTTGTCGGGGGCGGGGGCGGCCACGGGGGCGATGCCGGTGCCAAACTTGGCACGCAGGGCCTCCAGGGTGGCGGCGTAGTCGGCGTTGTCCTCGTCGGTCTTGGACACGTAGATGAAGCGGGGCAGATTGCGCTCCTGGCAGTATTTCCAGGCCTTCTCCAGGCCCACGGACACGCCGTCCTTGGCGGAGCAGACCAGCACTGCGGCGTCGGCGGCCCGGAGGGCGGACATGACCTCGCCCACGAAGTCGAAAGCGCCGGGGGCGTCCAGCACGTTGATCTTGCAGCCCTTATATTCCACAGGGGCCATGGCCAGAGAGATGGAGATCTGGCGCTTGACCTCCTCGGCATCGTAATCGCAGGTGGTGTTGCCGTCCACTGTGCGGCCCATGCGGTCGATGGCGCCGGTGACGTACAGCATGCTCTCGGCCAGAGTGGTTTTGCCGCTGCCGCTGTGGCCCAGCAGGCAGATGTTGCGAATGTCCATAGACGTTTTAGTCTCCTTCCATTTATCTTGTTCCATCGCAGGTAACTGTGCCTAACGTATCAATTATATAACTTTTTCGTTAGCAACACAACTGAAATTTTGTTGTGGCACGGATTTTGGACATTTCCGCCAAAATAAATCCCCATTTTTTGGATGATACAGCAATATTGTGGGCGATTCTCTACAATTTATCCATACCCCACACCAGCGGCAGCATAGGCACCACCCACAGCAGCAGGTAGGTGAGCAGCAGCATGGGGGTCAAAACGGCGTAGCTGCCGGCGAAGGTGAGATAGAAGCCCAGCAGCGCGCCAGATACGCAGCCCAGGATGGACAGCAGATTCCCCACCAGCATGATCTGGCACAGGCGGCGGCTGCCGGCCACCAGGGACACGTAGGGAAGCAGGCCGTCCCGGTACAGCAGGCCGTTGGGCTCCCCCGCCTCCCGCTCAGGGTCCGAGAGGGCCAGGCGCTCGTTCAGCTCCGGGACCGCCGCAGGGATATCCAGCTTGAAGCGGGCGTGGAGGAATTTGGGGGTGAGATTGCCGTCCCGCACGGCCAGCACCAGCTGCAGGCCGTTGCGGCGGAGGGCCTCCAGTGCCATGGACACCGTGTCCGAGGCCATGTACCGCAGTGTGAATACCGCCGTCAGCTGTCCGTCCACCGCCAGGCAAATGGGGCACTTTCCCGGCACCACCGCGGGCAGGCGCACCGCTTGCCGGCGCATAAAGGCCGGGGTGCCCAGCAGGACGGTCTCCCCGTGGATGATGCCGCTCAAGCCGTTGTCGTCGTGGACGTGGAAGTGCTCCAGGGGCTGGTACTCGA
>CANRHK010000006.1 GCA_947630395.1 uncultured Oscillospiraceae bacterium | reverse complement strand
AACTTCTACCCCGGCAACGGCCTCTACACCGACATGAACGCCATCCGCCGGGACGAGAACCTGGACAACCTCCACTCCGTCTACGTGGACCAGTGGGACTGGGAGAAGGTCATCACCCGGGAGGAGCGGAATGTGGACTACCTGAAATACACCGTCCGCTCCATCGTGGGGGCCGTCTGCGACACCTGCGACGCCCTGCGCCGGGCGTTCCCCCAGCTGAATGTGAAGCTGGAGCGGGAGGTCACCTTCATCACCACCCAAGAGCTGGAGGATATGTACCCCGATCTCCAGCCCAGCCAGCGGGAGACGGAGTTTCTGAAAACTCATAGGACCGTGTTCCTCATGCAGATCGGCAAGACGATGAAAAGCGGCATCCGCCACGACGGGCGGGCCCCGGACTACGACGACTGGGAGCTGAACGGCGACATCCTCATGTGGAACGACGTGCTGGGCCGGGCCTTTGAGCTGTCGTCCATGGGTATTCGGGTGGACGAGGAGAGTCTGGACCGCCAGCTGACCCTGGCCGGCTGCGACGGGCGGCGGGAGCTGCCTTTCCACAGGATGCTGCTTCATGGTGAGCTGCCCCTGACCATGGGCGGCGGCATCGGCCAGAGCCGGCTGTGCATGCTGCTCATCGGCTGCTGCCACATCGGCGAGGTGCAGGTCAGCCTGTGGGATCAGGACACCCTGAATACCTGTGAGGCCGCTGGTGTGCAGCTGCTGTAAAGCAAGTCAGCACCACAGAAAAAGAGAGGAGAACGATACGATGGAACCGTATGTACTGGGCGCTCTGGAGCCCAAAGCAGTGTTCCGCTTCTTCGAGGAGCTGAGCCGCCTGCCCCATGAGTCCGGCAATACCGCCGCCGCCAGCGCGTGGGCGGAGAGCTTTGCCAGGGAGCGGGGGCTGAAGTACCGCCGGGATCAGATGGGCAATGTCATTATCTGGAAGGGCGCCAGCCCCGGCTATGAGGACCATCCCGCCGTCATGATCCAGGGCCACCTGGACATGGTCTGCGTAAAGGAAACAGGCGTGGAGCACGACTTCACCGGGGAACCGTTGGATCTGTTTGTGGACGGCGGCTGGATCGGGGCCCGGGGCACCTCCCTGGGCGGCGACGACGGCATCGCCGTGGCCATGGCCATGGCGATCCTGGACGATGATGCCATCCCCCACCCGCCCATTGAGGCGGTGTTCACCGTGGACGAAGAGGTGGGCCTGCTGGGAGCCGCCGGTCTGGACGCCTCCGACCTCACCAGCCGGCTTCTTATCAATCTGGACTCCGAGGCGGAGGGCGTCCTCACCGTGGGCTGCGCCGGGGGCGCCCGGTGCGATCTGACGGCGCGGCTCCCGGCGGAGGAGGCCTCCGGGACGCTGTGCGGCATCGCCCTCACCGGCCTCACCGGCGGCCACTCCGGCGTGATGATCAACGCCGGTCTCGCCAACGCCAACAAGCTGCTGGGGGACCTGCTCTCCCACATCGGCCCCTGCCGTCTGGTGTCCCTCTACGGCGGTGAGCAGGACAACGCCATCCCCAACAGCGCCAGGGCCCAGGTTCTGGTGGATCCCGGTCAGAAGGATGCGGCCAAAGCCGCCGCCGAGGCGTGGCTGGCGGCACAGTCCTGTCCCAAGGACCCCCACCTGACCCTCTCCTGGACCGCCGGGCAGGGCACTGTCCGTGCCCTCTCCCAGGCGGACACGGAAAAGGCGATCCGTTTCATCCAGGAGGTCCCCAACGGCGTCCAGGCTATGAACCCGGATCTTCCCGATCAGGTGCAGACATCCCTGAATCTGGGCCGTCTGCGGCTGGACAAGGGAGCGCTGGCCCTGACCTTCAGCCTTCGCAGCTCTGTGGGGGAGGAGAAGGAGCGGCTGGCGGCGAAGCTGCAATCCCTGTGCGCCAAATACGGCGCGGAGTTCGGCCGCCGGGGGGACTACCCCGGCTGGGCCTACCGCCGGGACTCCCGGCTGCGGGACACCATGGTCCGCGTCTTCCGGGAGCAATACGGGAAGGACCCGGTGGTGGAGACCATCCACGCCGGATTGGAGTGCGGCCTGCTGGCGGAGAAGCTGCCGGGCTTGGACGCCGTGTCCATGGGTCCGGACATGGAGGAGATCCACAGTGCCCGGGAGCGTCTGTCCATACCGTCGGTGCGGCGGACCTGGGACTATGTGCTGGCGGTGCTGGCGGAGTTGTAACGGAGATAATAATTTGTAAGGAGAAACGATATGAAATTCAGCGACATGCCCTACACCCGCCCGGACATGGAGAAGATCCGGGCCTATTCCCGGGAAATCCTGGAGAAAATCCAGTCCGCCGCCTCCGCCGGGGAGCAGGCGGAGGCCTACCTGGCCTACGAGGCCCACAGCAAGGAGGTCAATACCCTCTGCTCTCTGGCCTATGTCCGCCACAGCATCGACACCAGGGACGCTTTCTACGCCGCGGAGAACGACTACGTGGACGCCATCTCCCCGGAGCTCCAGGAGCTGGGCCAGCGCATCAATCTGGCGCTGCTGGGCTCTTCCTTCCGGAAGGAGCTGGAGGAGCGCTTCGGGAAGCTGTTCTTCACCAACCTGGAGATCTCCATCCGGTGCATGAAGCCCGAAATCATGGATCTGATGCAGGAGGAGAACCGCCTCCAGAGCGAGTACCAGAAGCTCTACGCCTCCGCCATGGTGGAGTGGGAGGGGGAGAAGCTGCCCCTGCCCAAGCTGGGGGCCTTCAAGGAGAGTGCGGACCGCGCGGTGCGCCGGGCCGCCTATGAGGCCGAGGGCCGCTGGTTCGACGGCCACCGGGAGGAGCTGGACAGCCTCTTTGACAAGCTGGTGAAGGTCCGCACCGCCCAGGGCAAGGCCATGGGCTACGACAACTACCTGCCCCTGGCCTACGACAGGCTGGGCCGCAACTGCTACGGCGAGGAGAAGGTGGCGGCCTTCCGGGAGCAGATTGCCCGGGACATGGTGCCCATCGTGGCCCGCGTCAAGGAGGACCAGCGCCGCCGCATCGGCGTGGACAAGCTGCGCTACTACGACGACGTGCTGATCTTCCCCGACGGCAACGCCAGACCCCAGGGCACGTCCGACGACATTCTGGCCGCCGGCCGGGAGATGTACCGCTCCCTCAGCCCGGAGACTGCGGAGTTCGTGGACTTCCTCTACGACAACGAGCTCCTGGATGTGCTCAGCAAGGAGGGCAAGGCCCCCGGCGGCTACTGCACCAGCTTTGACGCCTACAAGGCCCCCTTCATCTTCTCCAACTTCAACGGCACCAGCGGGGACGTGGACGTGCTGACCCACGAGGCGGGCCACGCCTTCGCCGACTACCGGGCCGCCCGGAAGGGCTATCTCTCCTCCCTGAAGAGCCCCACCATGGAGGCCTGCGAGGTACACTCCATGTCCATGGAGTTTTTGACCGCCCCTTGGCACGAGCTGTTCTTTGGCCCCCAGACCCGGCGGTACGAGGTGGGCCACTGCGCCGACTCCCTTATCTTCATCCCCTACGGCTGCATGGTGGATGAGTTCCAGCACCGGATGTACGAGCGGCCGGAGCTGACGCCGGAGGAGCGCAACCGGGTGTGGCTGGAGCTGGAGGCGAAGTACCGGCCCTGGATCGACTTCGACAACCTGCCCTTCTACGGCCGTGGGGCCGGCTGGCAGCGGCAGCTCCACATCTACCTCTATCCCCTCTACTATATCGACTACTGCATGGCCCAGACCGTGGCTCTCCAGTTCTGGATGGCATCCCTCCGGGACAGGAAGGACGCCTGGAAGCGGTATCTGACCTTCGCCGACGCCGGCGGCACCAAGACCTTCGAGGAGCTGGTGGCCGCCGCCGGACTGAAGGTGCCCTACGCCCCCGGCTGCATCCGGGAGGTAGGGGAGGAGATCTCCCAGTGGCTGGACGAAAATCCGCTGTGACAGAGGCGCTGAAAAGGGAAACGCCCATACAGAGACAGAGAAAGGAAACCCCATGAAATACGATTTTACCTCCCGCATTGACCGCCGGGGCATGGACGCCATGGCGGTGGATGCCCTGGGCAAAAGCCCCGGCTTCGCCCCCGACGCCCCCGGGGAGGGCTTCGAGCCCATCCCCATGTGGGTGGCGGACATGAACTTCGCCACCGTCCCCACCATCCAGGAGGCCATGGCGGAGCGGATCAAGCACCCCTGCTTCGGCTACTTCGCCCCCCGGGACGAGTATTTTGACAGCATCATTGATTGGCACCGCCGCCGCAACGGCGTCACGAACCTCCCCCGGGAGGCCATCGGCTATGAGAACGGCGTCCTGGGCGGCGTCGTCAGCGCCATGAACGTGATCTGCTCCCGGGGCGACCGGGTGCTGGTCCACTCGCCCACCTATGTGGGCTTCACCAGCTGCCTGTCCAACAACGGCTACCACATTGTCCACAGCCCCCTGACGCTGGACGGGGAGGGCGTGTGGCGCATGGACTTTGAGGACATGGAGAAGAAGCTGGCCGGGGGCAATATCCACGCCGCCATCCTCTGCAACCCCCACAACCCCTGCGGCCGGGTCTGGGAGCGCTGGGAGCTGGAGCGGGCCATGGCGCTCTACCGGAAGTACGACGTCTTCGTCATCTCCGACGAGATTTGGTCCGATCTGCTGCTGGGCGGCCGGAAGCACATCCCCACCCAGTCCGTCAGCGCCGACGCCCGGCAGCGTACCGCCGCTTTCTACGCCCCCAGCAAGACCTTCAATCTGGCGGGCCTGGTGGGCAGCTACCACATCATCTACAACAAGTGGTGGCGGGACCGCGTTCGGAAGGAGTCCTCCCTGAGCCACTACAACAGCATGAACGTCCTGTCCATGTACGCCCTGATTGGCGCCTACCGCCAGGAGGGCCACGACTGGCTGGATCAGCTCCTGGAGGTGCTGACGGAGAACGTGGACTACGCCTGCGGCTATATCCGGGAGCGCTTCCGGGGCGTGGAGGTCTCCCAGCCCGAGGGCACCTACATGCTCTTTGTGGACTGCACCAAGTGGTGCGAGGCCCACCGTAAGACCATCGAGGAGCTGGAGAAGGCCTGCTGGCAGGTGGGCGTCATGGTCCAGGACGGCGCCATGTTCCACGGCCCCTGCCACATCCGCGTCAATCTGGCCATTCCGCTTGACAGGGTCAAGGAGGCCATGGAGCGCCTGGACAAGTACGTGTTTAACGCCTGAGTGAGAAAGAAGCAACCAAAAAAGCGCCCTCCGGGGCGCTTTTCTTTTCCCGGGAAACAGTGGCCGCGTTTACAGTTTCGATACAACTTGGTGCTGACTTGTTGGCTTTTTCGTGATATACTGTCCGGGACAAGGTTCCAAAGGAGGCGGCAGCATGGCCCACATCCTGATTGTGGAGGACGAGGAGCACATCGCCCAGATGATCGACGCCACCCTGGCCCTGGGGGGCCACACGGGGGAGTGGTGCGCCGACGGCGCGGCGGCCCCGGAGCGGGTGGAGTCCGGCGGCTTCGACCTGGTGCTGCTGGATGTGATGCTCCCGGGCCTGGACGGCTTTGCCGTCATGGAGCGCATCCGAGGGCAGGACATCCCTGTTATCTTCCTCTCCGCCATGCAGCAGGTGGCGGACAAGGTCCGGGGTCTCCGGCTGGGGGCGGAGGACTACATCTCCAAGCCCTTTGAGCCCCTGGAGCTGCTGGCCCGGGTGGACGTGGTCCTCCGCCGCCGGGGCCGGGGGGAGAACGTGCTGACCTACGGCCCCATCCGTCAGGATCTGGGCAGCCACACCGTCACCCTGGGCGGCCAGCCGGTGGCCCTGGCCCCCAAGGAGTTCGACCTGCTGAAGGTGTTTCTCCAGAACCAGAACCTGGCCCTCAGCCGGGACAGGCTGCTGTCCATGGTCTGGGGCTATGAGTACGTGGGGGAGAGCCGCACCGTGGACATCCACGTGCAGCGCCTGCGGCAGAAGCTGGATCTGACAGACAGGCTGGTGACCCTGCCCCGCATCGGCTACCGGCTGGAGAAGCAGTCATGAGGTTATGGCAGAAGATCTTCCTCACCACTCTGGCCCTGATGGTGGTGTCCACAACATTGGTGTCCGCCCTGCTGCTCAAGAGCAGCAGGGACGCTCTGTGGCAGCGGGAGAGGCAGCGGGCGGTGACCCAGCAGCAGTACCTGGCGGGGATGCTGCGGGCCGGGGTCATCAGCCACCGGCTCCAGCTGGGGCTGGTGCAGCTGGAGGAGGCGGAGACCCGCCAGACCGCCGCCCAGGTCCTGTCCCAGCAGGCCCGGGACGACTACCTCTCCGGCATCATCCTCCTGGACGGCAGCGGGGAGGCCCTGTTTGACACCTTCCCCGACGGCTTGGGCGGGCTGCCGGAGGCCCCGGCGGAGGAGCCGGACGCCGCCGTGTGCCAGCTGCGCCCCGGCGGGGCGGAGGGGGAGTGGTACCTTCTCTGCGCCATGCCTGTGACCCTGGAGTCCGTCCGATGCCGCCTGGGGGCGGCCTACGCCGTGGGGGATCTCCAGCGGCAGCTGGACGATCAGGCTGGAAGCACTGTGGCCCTGTGCCTCGCCTCCAGCGTTCTGGGCGCGGGGGCGCTGCTGGGGCTGGTGTGGGTGCTGCTGCGGCCCCTGGGGGCCCTCAGCCGCAGTGCCCGGCGAATCGCGGAGGGCGGCTACGGTGAGCGGGTGACCGTGCGGGGCCGGGACGAGCTGGCCGGGCTGGCCCAGGATATGAACGACATGGCCCAGGCGGTCCAGGACCGGGTGGAGCAGCTGGAGCGGGTGGCGGAGGATCGGAAGACCTTCATCGGCGACTTGGCCCACGAGATGAAGACGCCCCTCACCAGTATTCTGGGCTTCGCCGACCTGCTGTACCTGCCCAAGGAGGTGCCGGAGGAGAAGCGGGTGGAGTACGCCCGGGTCATCTCCGAGGAGGCAAAGCGGCTGAAATCCCTCTCCGGCAAGCTGCTGGAGCTGATCACCCTGGGCAGCGCCAACCTCACCATGGCCCCCGCCTCCCTCCGGCAGGTGGCGGAGGAGGTGGCGGTGAGCCTGGGGCCCGTCATGGAGCAGAGCAATCTGACGCTCCGTGTGGACTGCCCCGGCGTGCCGGTGACCATGGATCGGGAGCTGTTCAAGTCTCTGCTCTACAACCTGCTGGACAACGGCCGGAAGGCCAGCCGCCGGGGCGGGCAGTTGGAGCTCACCGGTGAAGAGAGGGACAGTAAAGTAAAAATCCTTGTTAAGGACAACGGCCGGGGCATCCCGGCGGAGGAGCTTTCCAAGATCACCCAGCCCTTCTACATGGTGGACAAGAGCCGGGCCAGAAAGGCCGGCGGGGCTGGGCTGGGGCTGGCCCTCTGCCAGGAGATTGTGGCCGTCCACGGTGGAACCATGGAGATCGAGAGTGTGCTGGGGGAGGGCACCACTGTGGCGCTGACTTTCCCCGTCAACGAGGCGGAGAAGAAAGGAGGCGGGGAGGATGCGTAAGTGGAGCTTTGTGCTGTCCGCCGCCGCGATTCTGCTGGTCGGGGCCCTGGCCGCCGGAGCCGCCGCCCGCCGGGTGGTGGAGCCCCCCGCCGGGGAGGTCTGGTCCGCCGGGGAGGTGCCGGTGCCCACAGTGCTGGGGCAGACCGCCGAGGAGGTGCTGTTCTTCCCCTGGTCCCTGTATGACACCGAGACCCTGTACCCCGTGCCGGAGGAGTTTCTGCTGGACGGCATCAATCTGCGGGCCATTGGCGACACCCTGGAGGAGGTGGCCCGAAAGCTGAAGGCGGGGGCGACGATCCCCGCAGACGAGGACCCGGCCTGGATCTTCCGGTTCTTTGAGAATCTGATGCCCGCGGATATCCCCTGGAAGGAGCTTCTCTCCTCCCTGGAGTGGAATGTGGACCCCTCCGGCGACAGGTCCTCCGACGCCCTGCAGATCTTTCTGCGGGACCTGCCCGCCGCCGGACAGACAGCCGGGGAGGATGTGACCCTCTCCTTTGCCATCCAGGACGGGGAGCGGGCCTCGCTCAGCTACCTGGTGCGCCCGGCGGAACCCCGGGAGATCACGCCGGAGGAGCAGAGCAAGGCCATGGCGCTGGTGGAACAGGACCTGCGGACCCTGTTCCTGTCCCGGAATGTGTTTGAATCGGGGATGGGGGCCCTGCTCCAGAGCTTCCTGGAGGGGAGCGGTATGCTGGAAGGAGGCTATGGGCCGCCCCACGATCTCCACGGGCTGTTCCTCTACGGGAATCCCCTCAGCGGCGGAGAACCCTGGCCCCTCCCGGATGTGGAGGAATTTTATGACGCCCCCCTGGAGGATTTTCTGCTGTTGGCGGAGGAGGCGGGCCTTCCGGCGGTGCAGATTGTCACCACCCAGTCCCAGATCCTGGTGATCTTCACCCTGGCGGACGGGAACGTGCTGGGGATCTACTACGATATCCAGCTGGGCCGGTACTCCGGCGTAGGATATATGAGTTAGGAAGTTATCCGGCAAAAAGCGACAAATTTACAACTTCGTTACAACTCGGTGGGGGACTTGGTGTCCCCTTTGGCGGTAGGATGTGGACATGCCCCCGGAGGGGGCTCTACTCCACAGAAAAGAGGCCGCCGCCATGTCCCGGAATTACAGTCAGGAGCCTTACCGCCGCAGTGTTCACAGCAATCCCAAGCGAAGCCGCCGCCGCTGCCCCCGGCTGCTGCCCGCTGCCGCCGCCCTGGTACTGGCGGCGCTGGTCCTGATGGCCTGGAAGCACTCCCCGGAGAAAAAGGAGGAGGATACCACCGGACACCTGGGCGGACAGGTGATTTCCCCGGACGGCCTCACGCCGCCGGAGGGCGGCGGGCTGTCCCAGCCGGAGGGCAACAACACGGAGGAGATCCCCGTGCCGGACTGGATTGTCCAGGACCTGCTGCCTGTCAACGAGTACTCCCGCCCCGGCGACGCCCTGCCCCAGGTCAACGGCGTGGTCATCCACTACGTGGGCAACCCGGGCACCACGGCCCGGCAGAACCGCGGCTACTTCGCCAGTCTGGCGGAGACCCACGAGACCTCCGCCAGCAGCCACTTTGTGGTGGGCATGGACGGGGAGATCATCCAGTGCGTGCCGCTGGGGGAGATCTCCTACTGCTCCAGCAGCCGCAATGTGGACACCATTGCCATCGAGTGCTGCCATCCGGACACCACCGGGGCGTTCACACAGGAGACCTTGGACGCCCTCACCCGGCTGGTCAACTGGCTGATTGAGACCTACGATCTGGAGCGGGAGGACATTTTGCGCCACTATGACGTCACCGGCAAGGAGTGCCCCCGGTACTTCTATGAGCACCCAGACGCCTGGGAGGCGTTTCGGGACGGTCTGGACTTCGGAACGTGACAGAAAAATCAGGAAGGGGCCGCGCCGAATAGGCGCGGCCCCTTCCTGATTGGCGGACCCTCACCGGGCCATGTCCAGACAGGCCAGGATCAGGTTGGCCACCGTCACACCGGCGGTAATAACCACCGAGGCGGCCAGGACGATCATCGAGATCACGCGGGCTGTTTTCATAGCAATTCCTCCATTTTTTTGTAGATAGACATATCAATGGTTTATCGATTGGAAATATCTTCGTTACCGTGCGGCTGTCTGCCGCTCAGAAGAGAGGCGGGAGCGGGAATAAAAGTTCTTTTTGGCTTCTTTTTCTTTCAAGAAAAAGAAGCTAGATCCAGCTCTCGTCGGTCTCGCGGCGCTTGTTTCGGTTCATCAGCTGCTCCACTACGCTGGAGACCGGCTGGCCCTCGTAGAGCACCCGGTAGGCGCTCTCGCAGATGGGCATCTCCACCCCCGCCCTCCGGCAGAGCTGGTGGGCGCTGAGGGCGGCAAAGTAGCCCTCCACCGTGGCGCCTACCTCCTTGATGGCCTCCTGGACGCCCATGCCCTTGCCAATGAGGATGCCGCAGCGGCGGTTCCGGGAGTGCATGGAGGTGCAGGTGACAATCAGGTCACCCATGCCGGAGAGCCCGGCGAAGGTCTCCTTCCGTCCCCCCAGGGCCACGCCCAGGCGGGCCATCTCCGTCATGCCCCGGGTCATCAGCAGGGCCTTGGTGTTGTCCCCCAGGCCCATGCCGTCGCTGATGCCGCAGCACAGGGCCAGCACGTTTTTCAGCGCCGCGCCCAGCTCCACGCCGGTGACGTCCGGGTTGGTGTACACCCGGAAGCGGGGACTCATGAACACGTCCTGGACCAGCCCGGCGGCCTTCATGTCCCTGCTGGCGGCCACGCAGCCCGTGGGCACCCGGCGGCCCACCTCCTCGGCGTGGGACGGGCCGGAGAGGGCCACCACCGGGCACACGCTGTGGATCTCCTCCTCGATGATCTCCGTCATCCGCTTGGCGGTGTCCTTCTCAATGCCCTTGCCCACGGAGACCACCACTTGCCTGTCACTGAGCAGGGGGGCCATCTTCTTCGCCGTCTGCCGCACGGCAAAGGACGGCGTGGCCAGGACCACAATGGCGCTGTCCCTCACGCTCTCCATGCCGGTGGTAATTGTCAGCGCCTCCGGCAGGGGTACGCCCTTCAGCATGGGGTTCTCATGGGTGGTGCGGAGGGTCTCCGCCTCCGACTCAAGGAAGGACCACAGCGTCACATCATTGCCGTTGTCCAGAAGCAGCAGGGACAGAGCCGTGCCCCAGCCGCCGCTGCCAAGTACTGTTATTTTCATCGCAAACGCCTCCTATTGTTTGTCGTGGTGGTGGAAGTGGAACTTGCTCTCGGTGCCGTTCAAAAGCCGCTTAATGTTGGCCCGGTGCTGCCACAGCACCAGCCCGCCGCAGGCGATGCCCAGAATGAGCAGCAGAAAGTCGTGGTAGACGAACCATGTACCGATGGGGAAGGTGAGTCCCGCCCAGCAGGAGCCCAGGGATACGTACCGGGTCAGCGCCGTGAGGACGAGAAAGCCGCCCCACACCAGCAGGGCAATCCGCCAGTCAATCAGGATGGCGATGGTGCCGCCGGAGAGAATGCCCTTGCCGCCCTTGAAGTGGAACATGCAGGGGAACATGTGGCCCAGCAGACAGAACACGCCCGCCAGGTATTTCCCCATGATCACCACATAGGCGTCGTCCGCGATCATCTGCCGGAACAGCAGCGCCCCGGCCCACACGGCGATAACGGCTTTCACCACGTCGCAGAGGATCACCACCGCCGTCAGGGGTCCGCCGAAGGTCCGGTAGAAGTTGGTGAGCCCGGCGTTGCCGCTGCCGTGGGTCCGCACGTCGTCCCGCAGGATGTATTTTGAGACGATCACCGCGCCGTTGAAGCACCCGCAGAAGTAGGCGATGGCCGCCGTCAGCAGCGCGGGGAGCGCGAACGCGCTCCCGATCTCCATGAGTATTTTGATATCCATTTCTTACGCCTCCTTGTCGCCCTTTTCCCGGATGGTCATGCGGATGGGCGTGCCCTCCAGGCCGAACACGGACCGGATCTGGTTCTCCAGATACCGCTGGTAGGAGAAGTGGAACAGCCGTGCGTCATTGCAGAAGCAGACAAAGTGGGGCGGCCGGGTCCCGGCCTGGGTCATGTAGTAGATTTTCAGCCGCCGGCCCTTGTCGGTGGGGGGCTGGACCCTGGTCTGGGCGTCCGCCAGGACGCTGTTGAGCATGCCCGTGGTAATCCGGGTGCCCGCCTGGTCGTTGACGTAGTTAATCAGCTCAAATAGCCTGTCCACCCGCTGGCCGGTGGCGGCGGAGATGAAGAGGATGGGGGCGTAGGGCATGAAGGAGAGCCCCTGGCGGACCTCCTCCCGCATTTTGTCCATAGTCCTGCCGTCCTTCTCCACCAAATCCCACTTGTTGACCACGATGATGCTGGCCTTGCCGGCCTCGTGGGCCAGGCCCGCCACCTTGGTGTCCTGCTCGGTGACGCCGTCCTGAGCGTCAATGAGAATCAGGCACACGTCGCTGCGCTCAATGGCCATCTGTGCCCGGAGGACGCTGTAGCGCTCAATGGCCTCGTCCACCTTGGACTTTTTCCGCATGCCGGCGGTGTCGGTGAAGACGTATTTGCCCTTGTCGTTCTCAAAGAAGGAGTCGATGGCGTCCCGGGTGGTGCCGGCCACGTCGCTGACGATGGTCCGCTGCTCCCCCAGAATCCGGTTGGTCAGGGAGGACTTGCCCACATTGGGCCTGCCGATGACGGCCACTTGGATCCGGTCGTCCTCCTCACCGTCGCTCTCCTCCGGCGGGAAGTGCTTCACGCACTCGTCCAGCAGGTCGCCGGTGCCGTGGCCGTGGACGGCGGAGACGGCGATGGGGTTCCCCAGTCCCAGGTTGTAGAACTCATAGAAATCCGGATCCACCGGGCCGGTGGAGTCCATTTTATTTACCGCCAGCACCACCGGCTTGCCGCTGCGCAGCAGCATGGCCGCCACCTCCTGGTCGGAGGCGGTGAGGCCGGTTTTGATATCCGTCAGGAACACGATCACATCCGCGTGGCGGATGGCGATCTCCGCCTGCTCCCGCATGAAGGTGAGGATTTGACTGTCGGTCCTCGGCTCGATACCGCCGGTATCGATCAGGGTGAATTTCCGGCCGTTCCAGTCGGACTCGCCGTAGATTCTGTCCCGGGTGACCCCGGGGGTGTCCTCCACGATGGAGACTCTTTTTCCTATCAGCTTGTTGAACAGGGCGGATTTGCCCACGTTGGGGCGGCCCACAATTGCAATGATTGGTTTGGCCATTGAATATGACCTCCTTTTGTTTCTTTTGGTGCCTGCGGCACCCGGGGATGTGGGGCCTCCCCGGCCCCACGCCCTGGGTTACTTTTTGCTCGTGCAAAAAGTAACCAAAAACACGCTCAGGGGGTTCCCCCCTGAGAACCCTAATTTGTTGTTTTGTTTTGCGCTCGTCCTTTGGCCTGTCCGGCCTAAACCGAACTGCTGGCACGTGTATGAGATTGGTGTTCTCTTTCAGGCCGGTTGTACGGACATATCTATGCAGCGCCCAGTCGCCCTCCGGGCGACCTTCGCCGCTCTGCGCTGTACGTTTTTTGCCGATTGCCCTCCGTCGCTCCGTTCTACTCCGCGAGGGAGAGATTGGACGTACAGCGAACCCAATGCGAAGGTCCGCGAAGCGGACTGGGCGCCGCATAGATATCTCCCGTACAACAGTCCTAAAATAGACGCTTCGCCTCATATACGGACGGCACGGAGGTAGACAGGACAGACAAACAAGACAGCGCAAAAATAATTAAAACGTTAGGGTTCTCAGGGGCGAAGCTCCTGAGTGCCCTTTTGGTGACTTTTCCGGCAAGGGAAAAGTCACCGGGGGTTAGAAGCATCTATAGAAAGATGTTTCTCCCCCCTGGGGGCGGAGCCCCCTCGCCAATCCCAAGGGCAGCAAAACTACTTTCTCCCCATCATGGCGTCAAGCAGATCAAACCCATCCTGCTCCACTACGGTCACCGGCACACCCAGTGCCGCCTCCACGTCGCTGACGTGGACGTCATCCAAAAACACATCCCCGCCGTGGCGCAGCATGTTGACGGGCATCAGCAGCCGTCCGCCCAGGTCCTTCCCTCTGAGCTGCGCAATCAGATCCCGCCCCGTAATCAGCCCCGCCACGTCGATGGTGTGGCCGAAAAAGTCGTTTTGAATAGCGGCAACCTGCCCCTCCACGCCCAGCCGGGCGCGGGCCCTGTCCGCCAGCTCCTGCAAGAATGGCCGGGCGCTGACGCCGGTGGCGATGGTGAAGGGGGGAGGAAGGGGTTCGCCGCCCTCCTCCAGCCGGAGGCCCGCCTCAAACTCCGTGATGAGACTGCGCAGCATCCCTACGCCGTTCTCAATCTGCACATAGCCCTCATAGTAGTCCTCGTCCGGCAGCGGGCGGCCCGCCCGGATGTACAGCTCGTCCGAGCAGAAGAACAGCCGGGAGCCATGGGTGGACAAACACCGCTCACCGAAGGCGTCCACCTGGTCGATGACCTGGCAGGCAGTCTCCCTATCCACTGGTTTTAGTCTGGGAAGCCCCTTCCGGTATTTGGTCAGTCCCACCGGCACGATGGAGCAGCTGGCAAAGCCCCACGCCGCCATGTCCTCCATGGTGCGCTGGAGCTGCGCCCCGTCGTTCCAGCCGGGGCAGAGCACAATCTGTCCGTTCATGATAATGCCGGCCTTCCCGAACTCCCGCATGAGAGCGAGACTGTCCGCCCCTGCCCTGTTGCCCAGGAGAACAGACCGCAGCCCCGGGTCCGTGGCGTGGACGGAGACGTTGATGGGGCTGATGCGCAGGTCGATAATCCGCTGGGCCTCCCGGGGGGACAGGTTGGTGAGGGTGATGTAGTTTCCCATGAGGAAGCTGAGCCGGGCGTCGTCGTCCTTGAAGTACAGCGTGTCCCGGCAGCCCGGGGCCATCTGGTCCACAAAGCAGAACAGACAGTGATTGCTGCACGGCCGGGGCTCGTCCATGAGATAGGTGTCGAAGTTCAGCCCCAAATCCTCCGCCTCCGGCTTCTTCACCCGGAGGGTGCGGCGCTTGCCATCCGGGGCCTCCAGCACCAGAGTGGGGTTGGCGTCGTAGCCGAAAAACCGGTAGTCCAGCACGTCCGCGACCTCATGGCCGCCGATGGAGATGAGCTTTTCGCCGGGGCGGACGCCGGCCCTGTCCGCCGGGGAGCGGCGGTCCACCAATGTGATGACAGTGCTCATAGCACCCTCCTGGGAAAATGTTCTTCCATGAGTATACTGTAAATCTTCCCGGTTTTCAATAAGAAATTCTGCTCCGGAGTGTTTCTTTCCGGCGGAGAGGGGCGGGATGGGATTTTTTGGAGAAATTTTATATTTTCTCTTGAACCCGGCCACCAAAATTGCTACAATACACCCAGAACGATTTGAACCCGGTTACATATTTCTTACTTAGGAGGAACGATATATATGGACTACATGAAGGAATACCAGGAGTGGCTTGCCAGCCCCGCCCTCTCTGCGGAGGAGAAGGCCGAGCTGGAGGCCATCAGGGACGACGCCAAGGAGATTGAGGCCCGCTTCTTCTCCCAGCTGGAGTTCGGCACCGCCGGCCTGCGCGGCACCATGGGCGCCGGCCTCTACAAGATGAATGTCCACGTCATCCGCCACACCACCCAGGCCTTTGCCGAGGTGATTTTGAACGAGGGAGCCGAGGCCGCGCAGCGGGGCGTGGCGGTGTGCTTCGACTGCCGCAACAACTCCCAGACCTTCGCCCGGGAGGCCGCCTGCGTCATGGCCGCCAACGGCATCCGCGTCCGGCTCTTTGAGTCCCTGCGTCCCACCCCGGAGTTGAGCTTCGCCATCCGGGAGTACGGCTGCATCGCCGGCATCAACATCACCGCCTCCCACAATCCCAAGGAGTACAACGGCTACAAGGTCTACTGGGAGGACGGCGCCCAGCTGCCCCCCGAGCACGCCAGCCAGGTCTCCGCCAAGATGCAGGCCCTGGACGTCTTCGCCTGCGTGAAGACCATGGACTACGACAAGGCCGTGGCCGAGGGAAAAATCGTCCTCATGGGCGAAGAGACCGACGAGAAGTTCCTGGCCCACGCCCTGGCCCAGATCAACGACCAGTCGGTTATCGATGCCGTGGCGGACAAGTTCAAGATGGTCTATACCCCCTTCCACGGCACCGGCTACCGGCTGATTCCCGAGGCCCTGAAGCGCATGGGTATGAAGCACGTCATCTGCGTGCCCGAGCAGATGGTCATTGACGGCAACTTCCCCACCGTGGTCTCCCCCAACCCGGAGAACCCGGAGGGCTTCTATCTGGCGGTGGACCTGGCCAAGGCCAACGGCGCGGACTTCATTCTCGGTTCCGACCCCGACGCCGACCGGGTGGGCTTGATGGTCCGTACCAAGGACGGGGAGTACAAGGTCCTCACCGGCAACCAGACCGGCGCGCTGCTGCTGGACTACGTCATCGCCGCCAAGCGCCGCACCGGCAAGATGCCCGCCAACAGCGGCCAGGGCAATGTGATTATGTCCTTTGAGGAGAGCTACGGCTACATGCTGGGCAGCTTCGTCCGGGACAAGGATGCCGTCACCGCCGCCGTGGCCATGACGGAGATGGCCGCATGGTACTACTCCCAGGGCATGACCCTGGCCGACGCCCTGGACGCCCTCTACGAGAAGTACGGCTACTACGCCGAGAAGACCTGCAACCTGGTCATGCCCGGTTTGGACGGCCTGAAGAAGATGGCCGGCCTGATGGCGGGTCTCCGGACCAACGCCCCCACCGAGATCCAGGGCGTGGCCGTGGTTCAGCAGAAGGACTACACCGACGGCAGCGTGGTGACCGTAGCCACCGGCGAGAAGAGCGCCATGGAGCTCTCCGGCTCCAACGTCCTCCGCTACGAGATGGCCGACGGCACCAGCCTCATTGTCCGGCCCTCCGGCACCGAGCCCAAGGTGAAGGTGTACATCCTCACCAGCGCGGAGAGCAAGGAGGCGGCCGCCGGCAAGGTGGCCAAGTACAGCGCCTGGGTGGACGCCCTGAAGGGATAACCGAAAAAAGGGAAAAACAGGAAACAGCAGGGGGCCGGCGATGGAACATCGCCGGCCCCCTCTCTGTGTTAAAGCTGTACCAAAAAATCCAGGACCGGGGCGAAAATCTTAACCAAATCTTAAACGCATTGTCACCGCTTTGTCATTGATTCACCCCCGCTGGTATGCTATACTTCGAGTTGTCCCGGGAGGATATAAAAAGCCTGGGGCGCAGAGCTTCCCGCTGAAAAATGCGTCTATATGCGTATCCGCAGCGAATGAAATGAAGGAGGACAATTTCATGGAGGAACAAGTGCAAAAGAAGAGGTCCCGTGCCCCGCTGGTGATTCTGGCGGCGGTGCTGTGTCTGGGCATGGCGGCCAGCTGCGCCATCAGCGGCCTGGCCCTGTGGCAGATCACCCGGCAGGGCAGTCAGATCACCCAGCTGTCCGCGCAGATCAGTTTGGTCGTAGATGGGGAAGATCACGTCACCCAGGAGGACGGCGTGAAGGTGGCGGGGGAGTATATGATTCTCTCCACCCTGCCCATCTCCGACGCCTACAAGTCCGGCGACGACTCAGCCCTGGACGACGAGCAGAAGGAGACCCTGGAGATGGCCTCCGCCGTTCTGGACGAGATCATCGAGGACGGCATGACCGGCTATGAGAAGGAGAAGGCGGTCTACGACTGGATGTGTGCCAATCTCCGCCACGAGGGCGGTGTCACCGTGGCCGTGCCCACCACCAGCGAGGAGAGCAGCCGGCCCCACGGAGTGCTGAAGTACAAGAGCGCGGTGTGCGTGGGCTTTGCCACCACTTTCCGCCTCTTCATGCAGATGATGGACATCGAGTGCAAGGTGGTACATAACTCCTACCACTCCTGGGATCTGGTGAACCTGGACGGGGAGTGGTACCACACGGATATCTACTCCGACGTGGATACGGGCAACTACGCCAACTTCAACATGAACGACAGCCTGTGCCAGTATAACCACAACTGGGATACCAGCTTTTTCCCGGCGGCCAACGGGCTGACGTACTGCTACGCCTACCAGAACGCCGTGAAGATCACCGGCCCCTGCGATATGCCCGCTTATCTCCGTCAGGCCGCTGACAACGGGAAGACCGCCACACTCTACTTCCTGATCGACAGCACGGACGAGAACCTGTCCACCGCGATGGACGAGATGATGATGCAGCTGGACAGCGCCATCTCCCAGTACGCCGCCACGAAGGGGTCCGACATGTATATGTATTACTCCACCGCCGGCGTGGACGGCAAGCCCCTTCTGACGGTGACCCTGGACTGCGGCGAACAGAGCGAACGGCTGACCGAGGAGGAGCGGGAGCGCATCCAGCAGGCGGTGGAGGACGCCTTCGGCGACGTCTGGAACGGCGAGGGCGGAGAAGGCGGCGACGGCAACTATTGGGGCGGCGATACGGCGGAGGCCGGTAGCCAGATTGAGGAGTACATCGGAGGGAACAGCGGATGTGTGACCTTCAATTAACGAAGCGGCGGCTCATCCCGCTGGCGGCGCTGGTGCTGGCGCTGTGCCTGCTGACCGCCTGCTCCGGGACAAAAAGCGCCGGCGCCGACCCCATCGCTGTGGGGGAGGCCATGCTCCAGGCTGCGGAGGGCCTGCCGGAGATGAGCGTCCTCACCAGCGAGAGCGAGGACGGGGAGGAACTGTTCCACTACCTCTCCGACCTGGACTACGATAAGGTGGACGGTTACTACTTCGCCTACGCCGCCGGAGGCACGGCGGAGGAGATCGCCGTTATCCGCCTGGGCAGCGAGTCGGACGCGGAGGAGGCTATGGAGTCCCTCCGGCGGCATGTGCAGAACCGGGTGGGCCTCTTCCAGTACTACGAGCCCGAGCAGGCCGAGGTGGCGGGGGGCGGCCAGATTCTCACCCAGGGGAACCTGGTGGCCCTGGTCATCAGCCCCCAGGACGGCGCGCCCATAAACGCCTTCCGGGACTACGGCAAATCATAGGGAAAAGGGATACATAAAAAAGTGCGCCCGTCAAAGGCGCACTTTTTTTATCCGCAGTCCCAGTTGTACAGCACCTGGGAGAAGTCCCGGGCTCTCAAATTTTCTCGGCTGATGAAGAAATTCCCCACGGCGGCTTACCTCCTTACGGCGGCGGCCTCCTGCCTGGCCGCCTGCTGGGCCTCCCGGTTTTGCCGGGCGTTGGCCAGCATCAGCTTCAGCCGGTTCTCCTGGTTCACCCTGGTGGCCCCGGCGTCGTAGTCAATGGCGACGATGTTGATGTGGGGGTCCTTGGCCTTGATAGGCTTCATCATGCCCTTGCCGCAGATGTGGTTGGGCAGGCACCCGAAGGGCTGGGTGCAGACGATGTTGTCCACGCCCTTGTCCGCCAGCTCCAGCATCTCCGCCGTCAACAGCCAGCCCTCGCCCATCTTGACCCCCATGCTGATGGTCCCCTGGACCAGGTCGATGGTGTGGGTAAAGAGGGTGGGCGGGGAGAACCGCCCCTGGGCCTTGACGGCCCCGATCATATCCTTCTCCTTGCCCAACAGGAACTTGTAAGCAACGCGGTAGGCCAATTGGACCTTCTTGTTCATGCCGTACAGCTTCCTGTCCAGAATGTTGTTGTACACGCAGTAGAGGCAGAAGTCCAGCAGCCCCGGAATGACCACCTCGGCCCCCTCGTTCACCAGGAACTGCTCCAGGTGGTTGTTGCCCAGGGGGGAGTATTTGACAAAGATCTCCCCCACAATGCCCACCTTCACGGTGTCCCGCGGCTCCACGGGCAGGGCGGCGAAGTCGTCCAGAATCTTCCTGTAGTTGGCCTTGACCTGCCGGTAGTTGGCTTTCTCGTGGGCCATCTCCTGGGCCAGACGCTCGGTCCAGCGGTCCGCCAGGGCTTGGGCACTGCCCCGCTTCTTCTCATAGGGCTTGGTCTGGTTCACCAGCGTCATCAGCAGGTCGCCGTACAGCACGCCGTACATGACCCGCTTGAGAAGCGGCAGGGTCAGCTGGAACCCGGGGTGGTGCTCCAGCCCCGTCATGCTCAGGCTGATGACTGGCACATGGCCGTAACCGGCCTTCTCCAGGGCCTTGCGCAACAGGTGGATGTAGTTGGACGCCCGGCAGCCGCCGCCGGTTTGAAACAGGATCAGCGCCACCTTATCCGGGTCGTACCTCCCGCTCTGGAGGGCGTCGATAAACTGCCCGATGACCAGAATGGCGGGATAGCAGGTGTCGTTGTGGACGTATTTTAGGCCCGTCTCGGCGATGTGGGGGCCGCTGGTCTCCAGCAGTTCCATGTGGTAGCCCACTTTCTCCATGACCCGGCAGATGATCTTAAAGTGCATGGGCAGCATGTTGGGCACCAGAATGGTGTGGGTGGACTTCATCTCCTCGGTGAAGACCACATAGCCCTTTTCCTTATCGACCACAGGAGGTCACACCCCTTTCTCCTCCAGGGCGCCCATGAGGCTCCGCAGCCGGATCTTTACCGCGCCCAGGTTGGTGATCTCGTCAATTTTAATCTGTGTGTACAGCTTCCCGGCGTTCTCCAGGATGCGCCGGACCTCGTCAGTGGTGATGGCGTCCACGCCGCAACCGAAGCTCACCAGCTGCACCAGCTGGGTGTCTGTGTGTTCACAGGCGTACCGGGCCGCCCGGTACAGTCTCGCGTGGTAGGTCCACTGGTTCAGGACGTGGACCGGCACCGGGTCCGCCAGGTGGCAGACGCTGTCCTCGCTGACCACCGCGAAGCCCAGGGTGGCCGCCAGCTTGTCGATGCCGTGGCCGATCTCCGGGTCGATGTGGTAGGGACGGCCCGCCAGGATCATGATCCGTCTGCCGTGGGCCCTGGCCCAGGCCACCGCCGCCTCGCCCTGCTTCCGGATATCCTGCATATGCTGCTCGTACACGGAAAAGGCGTAGTCGATGGCCCTCCGGATCTCCCGCTTGGGGATGCCGGGAAAGACGGGCTCCAGGCAGGCGTGGAGCTCCTTGGCCAGCTCCCGCCTGTCGTTGATGTTCAGGAAGGGATAGAGGAAGTGGGTCTGCGCCAGATCGTCCATGTTCCCGTGGAGCAGCTCGGCGTAGTAGGCCACCACCGGGCAGTTGTAGTGGTTATCCGTCTGGTGCTCATCCACGTTGTAGGTGAGGCAGGGATAGAAAATGGCGTCCACGCCCCGCTCCAGCAGCACCTCAATGTGCCCGTGCATGATCTTGGCCGGGTAGCAGGCGGTGTCGGAGGGGATGGAGAACTGGCCCTTGGCGTAGATCTTCCGGCTGGAGAGGCCGGAGACCTCCACCCGGAAGCCCAATTTCGTGAAAAGGGCATGCCACAGGGGCAGCAGCTCGTACATGCCCAGGGCCAGGGGCAGGCCGACGGTTCCCCGGATCTCCGGCCCCGGCTGGAGGGCCATGAGGGCGTCCCGCTTCCACTGGTGCAGATTGGGCACCTCCTCCGGGTTCTTGAGGCCCAGGCCCTTCTGGCACTGGTTGCCGGAGATGTACCGCTTGTTGCCGCCGAAGCTGTTGACGGTCAGGCGGCAGTGGTTGGTGCAGCCTTGGCAGGTGGCGGCCTTGGCGGTGTGCTGGAAGAGGGACAGGCCCTCCGGGGTGATGATGCCGCTCTTTTGCAGGTCCATGCAGTACAGCGCCGCGCCGTAGGCCCCCATGAGGCCCGCGATGGCGGGGCGGATGACGTCCTTGCCCAGCTCCAGCTCAAAGGCCCGCAGCACCGCGTCGTTGTAGAAGGTGCCGCCCTGGACCACCACGTGCTCCCCCAGCTCGTCGGCGGATCCCGCCCGGATGACCTTGTAGATGGCGTTTTTCACCACGCTCACCGACAGGCCGGCGGAGATATCCTCCACCGTGGCGCCGTCCTTCTGGGACTGCTTCACGGAGGAGTTCATGAAGACAGTGCAGCGGCTGCCCAGATTCACTGGGGCGTGGCTGTGGAGGCCCTTCTCCGCAAAGGCGGCCACATCGTAGCCCATGGAGCGGGCGAAAGTCTCGATAAAGGAGCCGCAGCCGGAGGAACAGGCCTCGTTGAGCATGATGGAGTCGATGGCCCCGTTTTTAATCTTAAAGCACTTGATGTCCTGGCCGCCGATGTCCAGGATGAAGTCCACCTCCGGGCAGAAGTACCGGGCGGCGGTGTAGTGGGCGATGGTCTCCACCACGCCCCGATCCACGCCGAAAGCCGCCTTGATGAGCTCCTCGCCGTAGCCGGTGACGGCGCTGCCCTTGATGGTGATGCGGTTTTCGCACAGCCGGTAGATCTGTTCCAGCTGCTCCTTCACAATCTGCACCGGGTTGCCCCGGTTGGAAGCGTAGTAGGTGTAAAGCAGCTTCTTGTCCTCGCTCAAAAGGGCGACTTTCGTGGTGGTGCTGCCGCAGTCGATGCCCAGCCAGGCCCCGCCGGAGTAGGTGGCAATATCCCGTTCCGCCACCGTGGCCCTGGCGTGCCGGGCCCGGAAAGCCTCGTACTCCGCCTCGTTTTGGAACAGGGGAGGGAGGAGGTTGGAGGCGTCCCGCACGGTGCGGCTCTCGCCGATCTGGGTGCGCAGTTGCTCCATGGTAAAGGTTTTTCCGCCCTTCTGGGCGTAGAGCGCCGCGCCCATGGCCACGGCGAACCGGCCATACTCCGGGAAGATGGCCTCCTCGTCGGAGAGGCCCAGAGTTTCTTTGAAGCGGATCCGCAGTCCCTTGCAGTAGTACAGCGGCCCACCTAAAAACAGCACCTTGCCGCTGATGCGGCGGCCCTGGGCCAGGCCCGCGATGGTCTGATTCACCACCGCCTGGTAGATGCTGGCGGCCACGTCGGAGTGCTTGGCCCCCTGGTTGAGGAGGGGCTGGATATCCGTCTTGGCGAAGACGCCGCAGCGGCTGGCGATGGGGTAGAGCCGGGTGCTCTCCAGGCTCATTTCGTCCAGCTCAGTCACGGTCACATTCAGCAGAGTGGCCATCTGGTCGATGAAAGCTCCGGTGCCGCCGGCGCAGGATCCGTTCATGCGCTCGTCCACACCGCCGTCAAAGAAGATGATCTTGGCGTCCTCGCCGCCCAGCTCGATGACGGCGCTGGTGTCCGGCTCCAGGCGGCGGACCACCTCGCCGGTAGCGAAGACCTCCTGGACGAAGGGCACCATGGCGGCCTCCGCCAGGCCTAGGCCCGCCGAGCCGGAGATGGCGGCGGTAAAGGGCCGATCGCCCACATAGGGCGCGGCCTCGCTGAGCAGTTCCATGGTTTTCTGCCGCACCTGGGAGAAGTGCCGCTGGTAGTTTTCATATATGATCTGTCCGGCCTCCGCCACCACGATCTTGGCGGTGGTGGATCCGATATCGATGCCGAGGGTCAGTTTGTCGCTCATATGTACGCTCCATGGTTTGCGGGCCCCCGCCGGGGGCAGCCCGCAATGCTAGGCGTCATTATATCACAAACGATAAATGATTTGTGTGAACGATCTATTAAAGATTTTTGGCCGCTTTCCGCGATTTATTGGTAAGAATAGTGGATTATGGGGGATTACGGGCCCTTCGGAGGGTCCGTGGGGCTTCCGGCCCCATGGCGGTCCCTGCCGGGACGGGGGATGTGGGGCTGCCCGCCCCACGCCCTGGGCTACTTTTTGTACGGACAAAAAGTAGCCAAAAAAACCGCTCAGGGACTTCGCCCCTGAGAACCCCAATGTTTTGATTGTTTTTGCGCTCGTCCTGCGGCTGGTTTTGTCTAAACCGAACCGGGTCCCGTGTATGAGGCGAAGCGGTTGTTTTGGTATGTCCACTGGGGGCTCGCAGCAAAAATCCCTCGGCGCGCTCCTTGTTTCGGAGTGCCACTGCCTACCTCATAGCGTTTCTTCCCGCTCATGTCAATAGAAATGGGCCGTCGAGCGCCAACATTTTTGCTTTTGATTTCCGGGCGAGGCAGGCATGGCGCACGAAGGATACATGGCACCCCACTACGTGGGACGCACCGAGGGATTTTTTCCGCGAGCCCCTTGCAAACATACTGAAACAGCCGCTTCGCCTCATACACGGAGAGTAGCCCGGTTTAGACAAAACCAGCCGCAGGACGAGCGCAAAACAAATCAAAATATTAGGATTCTCAAGGGCGAAGCCCTTGAGCGTGCTTTTGGGTACTTTTCCCACGAGGGAAAAGTACCGCCCCCGTCCCCGGCAGGGGACGATGAAGGGTACACAGGGTGCTTCAGGGCCAAATAGAGGCACGTCCGGAGGAAATACTGTACTTGCCCTTGGGGCTTCCGTTGACGACAAGAATCTTTATTCCGTTGTGCATGTCGTTTTAAATTTCACTCACTTGTCGCTCCAAAAATCACTCATTTCTCTCCCCCACACGCTCTCCCTTTCACACAGACACCCTCGCCGAAATCCCCCTCACAGGGCCCCTTTTCTCCCTCACAACCGTCTTTTCTTTCACGCAGGCTTCCTTGTCAGAAGCTCTCTCACGGCCACTCCTGTCCCTCTCCCACACAGCAATTCCTTTCACACAGGCACCCCTTCCAGAACGCCCTCAGAGGCCCCACAGCCCCCTCTCACGCGCTCCCATGTCTCAACACATCCTCAGCTCAACACGCCTCAGAGGGCCTTCTCAGGGCTCTCACAAGGGCCTTCCAGAGCGGCTCCCGGAGACTTCACAGAGTTCCCTCTGTACTTCTCCCATCCATTGTGCCGCAACGGTTCCAGAGGGATGCCAGCGGCGAAAAAGGGCGGTTTTTGAGGTGCAATTCAGGAGACGCCGGACAGGACTACCAGGGGCGTGCCAGGAGGTGTATTGAGGAGAGAGTCGGGGCTGCCGGGGACGTGCCCATGCCTCCCCAGATGAGTCGCCGCCCTTTGCCAGGGGCTGGGCCAGAGCCCACTCAAGAGCGGCCCCGGAGCCAGAGGGCGGGGCAGGAACGCTTACTGCTGCAACGGTTCCGCGAGTTTGGCCATGCGAGGTACCCGTGACTGGGCGGTTCCTGGAATCCAGTCAAGATGCCAGGGGCGTGCCCAGGAGTGCGAGAGGAAATGTGTGGGGCTGCCAGGGGTTGTGCCACGGGGTGAAGAAGCTCGTGTACGCTTACTGCCGCAACGGTTCTGCGGATTCTGCCACGCCAAAAAGGACAGATGCATGGGGTGGCTAAAGACACGCCGGGAAGGGTGCCAGGGGCGCGCCCAGCGGTGTGAGAGGAAGGGAGCGGGATGCCAGGGGCTGCGCCCAGGGCGTGTGCTGTACAAAACAAAAACCGGGCCGGAAGCGACTTTTGTGTGTCGTTTCCGGCCCGATTTCCTTGGGCTGTTATTCAGATGTGCTCCGCCTTTACGGCGATTTTTGGACCGAAGATGAGGGGTTTTTTGCTGCAACGGTCACACCGTTTGTGGACGTTCTTTTAAAAATCGCTCAGATGTCGCTCCAAAAATCACTCATTTTTCTCCCTCACACGCTCTCCCTTTCACACAGACACCCTCGCCAGAAGCCCTCTCACGGCCACTCTCGTCCCTCTCCCACACAGCATCCCTTTCACGCAGGCACCCCTTCCAGAATGCCCTCAGAGGCCTCACAACCCCCTCTCATGCGCTCCCATGTCTCAACACATCTCGCGGCTCAACACGCCTCAGAGGGCCTTCTCAGGGGCTTCCCAGAGGTTTTCCAGAGCAGCCTCCAGAATCTCTCCCATCCATTGTGCCGCAACGGTTCCAGAGGGGTTCCAGCGGCGAAAAAGGGCGGTTTTTGAGGTGCAATTTTGGAGATACCGGACAGGACTGCCGGGGGCGTACCCGGAGGTGTATTGGGGAGAGTTTCGGGGCTGCCGGGGTCGTGCCCATGCCCTCCTCAGAGGGGTGTCGCCGCCCTTTGCCAGAGACTGGGCCAGAGCCCGCTCAAGAGCGGCCCCAGAGCCAGAGGGC
The DNA here is from genome assembly GCA_947630395.1 of uncultured Oscillospiraceae bacterium. Classification (GTDB taxonomy): domain Bacteria; phylum Bacillota; class Clostridia; order Oscillospirales; family Oscillospiraceae; genus Pelethomonas. Next base: position 1,360 of record CANRHK010000006.1, on the reverse strand, counting down.
GGGGCAGGAACGCTTACTGCTGCAACGGTTTCACGTGTTTGTCCATGCGGAACCGGGAAAGTTGCCTGCATGCCAGGAACGCCAGGTTGGATGCCAGGGGCGTGCCCAGGTGGTGCGAGAGGAAATGTGTGGGGCTGCCAGGGGCTGTGCCAGGGGTGAAGAAGCCCGTGTACGCCTACTGCCGCAACGGTTCTGCGGGTTCAGGAGTGCTCAAGAGAGCAGCTGTTTTGGGGGGCTCAAGACACGCTAGGCAAGAAGCTGGGGGCGCGCCCAGGGGTGTGAGAGGAGGGGTGCGGAGTGCCAGGGGCCGTGCCGGGGAGTGAGAAAACCCGTCTATGCTTACTGCCGCAACGGTTCTGCGGGTTCAGGAGTGCTCAAAAGAGCAGCTGTTTGGGGAGGCTCAAGACACGCTGGGCAAGAAGCTTGGGGCGTGCCCAGGGGATGAGGAGGAGCGGGGAGGCGGTGTTGGGGGCCGTGCCAGGGCGTGTGCTGTACAAAAACAAAAACCGGGCCGGAAGCGACTTTTGTGTGTCGTTTCCGGCCCGATTTCCTTGGGCTGTTATTCAGATGTGCTCCGCCTTTACGGCGATTTTTGGACCGAAGATGAGGGGTTTTTTGCTGCAACGGTCACACCGTTTGTGGACGTTCTTTTAAAAATCGCTCAGATGTCGCTCCAAAAATCACTCATTTTTCTCCCTCACACGCTCTCCCTTTCACACAGACACCCTCGCCAGAAGCCCTCTCACGGCCACTCTCGTCCCTCTCCCACACAGCATCCCTTTCACGCAGGCACCCCTTCCAGAATGCCCTCAGAGGCCTCACAACCCCCTCTCATGCGCTCCCATGTCTCAACACATCTCGCGGCTCAACACGCCTCAGAGGGCCTTCTCAGGGGCTTCCCAGAGGTTTTCCAGAGCAGCCTCCAGAATCTCTCCCATCCATTGTGCCGCAACGGTTCCAGAGGGGTTCCAGCGGCGAAAAAGGGCGGTTTTTGAGGTGCAATTTTGGAGATACCGGACAGGACTGCCGGGGGCGTACCCGGAGGTGTATTGGGGAGAGTTTCGGGGCTGCCGGGGTCGTGCCCATGCCCTCCTCAGAGGGGTGTCGCCGCCCTTTGCCAGAGACTGGGCCAGAGCCCGCTCAAGAGCGGCCCCAGAGCCAGAGGGCGGGGCAGGAACGCTTACTGCTGCAACGGTTTCACGTGTTTGTCCATGCGGAACCGGGAAAGTTGCCTGCATGCCAGGAACGCCAGGTTGGATGCCAGGGGCGTGCCCAGGTGGTGCGAGAGGAAATGTGTGGGGCTGCCAGGGGCTGTGCCAGGGGTGAAGAAGCCCGTGTACGCCTACTGCCGCAACGGTTC
>CANRHK010000005.1 GCA_947630395.1 uncultured Oscillospiraceae bacterium | reverse complement strand
TGCAGGTCATAGAGAGTGTATCCGCTATCATTCATGACGGCGGCAACGTCGTCCCACTTTTCTTTCAGAAAGGGTTCGGGTATCAATATGTCGATATCATCCGGGTTCAGATTTGTGTGGAGCCGCTGCTCCAGTCCTAATGAGCCGAATAGCAGAGGTATGATATGAAGCCGGTTATTCAATAGCCGGGCAAGCGATAGAAATTCTGATTTCTTTATTGTGTCCATTTGAATGTTGATTGGGCGGGCAGCTGAAAAGAGCCGATCCGCCTGGGGGTGGGGAAAAGTCCTCGGTTTATGGTCCTAGCTTTCGGCAGACTAATTCATCCAAGGTGATTTGATATAGATCCGCGAGGGCTATCAGCGTGGGCAGCGAGGGCGTGCGTTCGCCGTGTTCATAATATTGATAGCTCCGCAATTTAATATGAACCGCTTTTGCGACCGCCTCTTGGCTGAGATTGTGTTTTTGGCGAAGATGTAGTAAGTTTTCGTGAAATTCCATGGTAGTTCCCCAGTATCAAGAGCGATAGCGGCCCTCCATAAGGTAAACGAGTAAAGGCGTGGCTTCAAGGGCCGGTGAGGACACCGACCCCTACGGGAAGTACGGGCGGGCGAGGCAGGCATGGGGCACGAAGGGTACATGGAGCCCCACTACGTGGGAAGCACCGAGGGATGACTGCTGCGAGGTCCTTGTGGACATACCTAAACAGCCGCTTCGCCTCATACACGGGAGCGAGTTCGGTTTAGACAAAACCAGCCGCAGGGCGAGCGCAAAACAAATCAAAACATTGGGGTTCTCAGGGGGGAACCCCCTGAGTGCCCTTTTGGGCACTTTTCCGGCAAGGGAAAAGTGCCGGCCCCTCATCAATAGTCCTCCACGTCGAATTTCCTGTTTTTATAGTAGAAATCCCGGTCCTCCTCGGTAATGGTCCGAATTACCCGGCACGGATTCCCGGCGGCGATGACATTGCCCGGAATGTCCTTTGTCACCACGCTGCCCGCGCCGATGACGGCGTTGTCGCCGATGGCGACGCCCGGAAGGATGACCACGCTGCCGCCGATCCAGACATTGTTCCCGATGGAAATGGGGATGCCGTACTCGTATCCCGAATTACGCGACTCCGGATGAATGGGGTGGCCCGCCGTGTAGATGGAGACGTTGGGCGCAATCACCACGTTATCGCCAAAGATCACTTTTCCCACGTCCAGAACCGTCAGCCCGTAGTTGGCGAAAAAATTTTCGCCTGTCTCAATATTCCAGCCGTAGTCGCAGTGAAACGGGGGCTCGATCCAGATATCCTCCCCGGTTTTGCCGAACAGCCCCTTCAGAATCTCCGGGATTCTGTCCCGCTCCTCCGGCCGCAGCAGATTAAATTGGTAGATGACCGCCTTGCAGGCTTCCCGTTCCGCCTCAAGGCCGTCCAGCCACGCCTTGTAGGGCAGGCCGGAGAGCATTCGTTCTTTCTGATTCACAGTGGTTCCTCCAAAAGTATCCGCTCTATGGAAAATTTTTTGCTCTGATGGACATGTCAAAACAGCCGCCCCGCCCGCCACCGGCGGAAGCGGGTCAGGGCAGAAGGGTCCCCTCCGGAATAAACGCCGTGCCGATGTCGCTCTCGGCGAAGTAGGCGTTTAAAATTTCCACGGCGGTGGAGGCCAGGGCGGCGCCGCTGCCGCCCCGCTCAATGACCACCGCTACGGCGATCTCCGGATTCTCAAAGGGCGCGAAGCAGACAAAAGCGCCGTTGGTCTGGTTGTTGCCCAGCTGGATGGAGCCGGTCTTGGCGCCGGCGCTGACGATGCAGCTGCGGAAATAGCTGGAGACGCTGCCGGAGGTCACCAGATCGCCCATGCCCTTTTTCACGGCGGCCAGGGTGGAGTCGGACATCTCCACGGTGGACAGGACCTGGGGCTCGTAGTCCAGAATGGTCTTGCTGCCGTCGTAGGCGGTGACGGTGTTCAGCAGATGGGCGCTCAGGCGATCCCCGCCCCGGACAAGGGTGGCGATATAGTTGGCCATTTGCAGGGGGGTAAAGAGGTTGTCGGACTGGCCGATGGCCGCCGCGATGGTGTCGCCGCCGTACCAGATCTCGCCCTTGGCCTCCCGCTCCTCGGGGCCGGCCAGGGTGCCCAGCTTCTCGTCAATCTCGATGCCCGTGGGCTCCCCCAGACCGAAAGCCCGGGCGTACTCGTTCATCTTCTCAATGCCCAGACGGTAGCCCATCTCGTAGAAAAACACGTTGCAGGACTCGGTGAGAGCCTGGGACACGTTCAGACGGCCGTGGTCCACACGGTTCCAGCAGTACCGGGTGAAGGGCTCGGTACCCGCGATCATATCCGGGTAGGTCCAGTAGCCGGGAACCCGCAGCTTCTCCGTGGGGGAGGAGATGGCCCCCTCCTCCAATGCCGCCACGGCCATCATAGGCTTGAAGGTGGAGCCAGGGGCGTAGCCGGTGAGGGCCCGGTTCACAAAGGGAGCGGCGGGGTCGGCGGCCAGGGCCGCCTGGTCCTCCAGGTAGGTCCGCTGGCTATAGGTGGGATAGGTGGCCAGGGCCAGAATGCCGCTGTCCGCTACGCTGACCACCGCCGCCGCCGCGCCGCGGGTGCCGTTTTTCGGGTCGTCCGGGTTCTTGGCCGCGTCGTCGGCGTTCATCCGCTGGACGGTGGCCGCCAGGGCCGCTTCCACCTGGGCCTGGAAGTCAATATCCAGGGTGAGGGAGACCGTGGCCCCGGGCTGGGGTTCCACGGAGTAGAGCTCACTGGTTTTCTTGCCGTTCCGATCCGTGGTGATGAGGCGGGTGCCGTCCAGACCGGCCAGATAGGTCTCAAAGGCCTTCTCCACGCCGTTGCGGCCCACTTTGTCGTCCATGTAGTAGTAGCGGATGCCGGTGGTGTCCTTACCCGCCTCTTTGGCGGTGTTGTAGGGCTCGTTCAGGGCGTCACGCTCCTCCTTGTCCTGGATGGCGCCCACCCGGCCCAGGATGTGGGCGGCATAGTCGGTGTTGTACAGGCGCACCGACGTGCTGGAGACCACCGCGCCGGAGAAGGCGCCGTCGTTCAGCAGAGAAATAAATTCGGGCGTCACGTCCTCGGCGAAGACGTAGGGGATGGTTACCGGCTTGTTGGACAGCTTCCGGAGGCGCAGCTCGTAGAGCACGCCGGAGACCAGGCGGACCTCCTGGTCCGTGAAGGTGGCGGGGAGGTCAAACTTCTTGCGCATCTGGTCCAGAAGGATGGAACAGGTGAGGGCGGAGGACTCCAGAGCCAGATCCTTCCGCAGGGAGGGGGTCATGAGGGGCTGGGTGGTGTGCTCGCTCAGCTCCATGTCTGACCACTTCATCTCCTTGAGGAATTTCTGGAAGCGGGAGCGCTGGGTGTCTCCCGCGTCTTTGATTGTGTAGGTGTAGGGGTCCTCGGCGGTGACGGGGAGATTGTCGGTCCAGGTTACCCCCTGGTCCTGACACAGCCGGATCAGACGCAGCAGGGCCAGGGCCACCGCCCGGTCGTGGGAGACGTCCGGATCGCTGCTCTTTGGCACCTCGTCGGGGTCAAAGGTGACGGAGTAGATCTCCCGGTTGGAGACCAGCACCTTGCCGTTGCGGTCCTTGATGATGCCCCGGAAGGTCTCCACCGTCTCGGAGGTGGTCACCTGGGTGGTGGATCGGGCCAGGTAGGAGCTGCCGTTGACGATCTGGGCGTTGTACAGCACACCCGCGAAGCAGGCCAGACACAGGACAAAGATCCCCAAGAGGAGATTGGATCGGAAATAGAAATATTTTTCGTCCTCCAAGAGGATGCCTCCTTACAGGAATTAATAGTCTGAGGCGCACCGGCGGTGGATGACCCGGTACAGGGGCAGCACCACCACGATGGCGGGCAGGGTGATCAGCGTCTCCCCCAGGGCGATTTGGGCCATGAGAGCCAGATAGCCGCCGCCGGAGAGGGCGTGGATCAGGATCCGCATTCCGGCAGTGCCCAGCAGAGCGCCGCCGGAGACCACCAGGCCGCAGAGGAAGCCGGGGGAAATGGCGTTCTCCGCCACCACACCGGAGACGATGCCGATGAGGGTAAACACCAGGGTGAAAAAGCCCTCAAAGGGCCCGGAGAGGATCAGATCGCAGACCACCCCCAGGGCCAGGGCAAAGGCGGGGCCACGGCGGGACCCCTCGTACATGGCCGCCACCGCAGGCAGCATGGGGTAGAGAAAGGGGGTCAGGCCGAAGGGGTGCAGCTGGTCCAGCACCAGGGACTGGAGACCGAACAGCAGCAGCGTGGCCAGGGCGTAGACCGTCCATTTGAAGACAAGATAGCTTTTCGGAAGCATAGAGGGGCCCCCTTGGACGTCAATCCACGATGGTGAAGTCGGTGACGATAAAGACCTGAACCAGGGAGGGAATTTCCGCCTGGGGGGTGATCACCGCATACTGGGACAGACCGTCGTCGCCGGTGCCTACCTCGGAGACGTAGCCGATGACCAGCTGGGAGGGGTAGTAGCCCCCCACGCCGGAGGTCACCACCAGGTCCCCGGACACCACGTCCGCGTCCGTGCCCATGTAGTTCAGCTTCAGCAGGCCCTGGCCCATCAGGGCGAAGTCGCCTTGGGCCAGAGCGGAGGCGCCGCTGCGGAACACCAGGGCCCCCATGGAGGACTCGCTGTCCAGAATGGTGCGGATGGTGGACCAGTTGTAGCCCGCCTCCGTTACCACGCCTACCAGACAGCCGGTCTCGGTGATGACGCAGTCGCCCACCTCCACGCCGCAGGAGGTGCCCTTGTCCACGGTCAGCAGGCTCTCCCAGTTGGAGGCATCCTGCTTCACCACCCGGGCGGACTCCAGGCTCAGCTCCCGGCGCTGCTCCCGCAGCCCGGCCACCTCCCGCAGGCGCTGATTCTCGTCCCGGTCGTACTCCGCCTGGCGGATGGTCTCCTCCATCCCGGCGATCTGCCGCTTCAGCTCCTCGTTCTCCTCCTTGAGACGGTCATACTCCGTCAGATAGTCCAGCCAGCCGCCCACCTTGCCGGTGACAGCGGCGGAGGCCGCCCGGAAGGGGGAGGCGATGATGCCCGCCAGATTGGGAAAGGCGGCGGAGCTGGTGGCAAAGAAGGCCATCACGCTGAGGATCACCGCCACGGCGGCCGCCAGGGACAGGAGCATCAGGCCGTATTTGGTAAAGAGGTTTTTCACTGCGCCGTCCCTCCCGGATACAGGTCCACGCCGAAGTCCGCCAGCATCTGCCCCAGCAGGCACAGGGGCAGGCCCATGACGTTGAAATAGTCGCCCTGGATGCGCTTGACAAAGAGGGCCGCTTTGCCCTGGGCGCCGTAGGCCCCCGCTTTGTCCATGGGATCCCCGGTGGCGATATAGTCCCGGATCTCCCTCTCCGTTAGGGGGCGGAAGGTGACGGCGGTGGTCTCTGTGCGGGTCTCCAGCCGCGCGCCACGGCAGACGCTGACGCCGGTGCAGACGTGGTGGGTGCGGCCCGACAGGGTGCGCAGCATGTCGCGGGCCTCCGCCTCGCTGTGGGGCTTGCCCAGGCGGAGGCCGTCCAGAAACACCATGGTGTCGGCGGCGATGATGACTGCTTCCGGGTCGTCCGCCAAGGCCCGGGCCGCCTCCGCCTTTTTGCGGCAGATGGAGGCCACGATTTTCTCCGGCGGCAGGGAGGGGTCATAGCTCTCGTCCGCCTGGGGAATCAGTATGGTAAAGTCCTCCAGCCCGATCTGGCGCAGCAGCTGGTGGCGCCGGGGGGACTGGGAGGCCAGAATGATCTTGGTCAATGGGGATTCCTCGATTCGTCAGGGATTTGCCGGTGAAACAGTTACCGGCCGGTGGATCCGAAGCCGCCCTGGCCGCGGGCTGTCTCCGGCAGCTCCTCTACAACCTCGATCTCCGGGCAGAGGACCGGAAGCACCATCAGCTGGGCCACCCGGTCACCGGGGAGGACGGTGTAGGGCTCGGGGTTGGTATTCAAAAGGCCCACTCCAAGGGGGCCCCGGTAGTCGCTGTCGATGACGCCGATGGCGTTGGAGAGGGTGACGCCACAGCGGATGCCCATGCTGCTGCGGACGGCCACGATGCCCACACAGCCATCAGGGATGGCCACGGCCAGGCCGGTGGGGATGACGGCCCGGCCACCGGCGGGGATGGTCACCGCCTCGTCCAGGCAGGCGTGGAGGTCCAGCGCCGCCGCGCCGGCGGTGGCGTAATACGGGAAAGGAATGTCTTTTCCAATCTTGTCTGACAGGGGTTTGATTTGCAGTTTCATTGCTTTGTTACCTCTGAGGGTGGAATTTGCGCGGGGCTTCCAGCCCAACGGGGGGTGCGGGGCCTCCCCGGCCCCACGCCCTGGGTTACTTTTTGCCCGTGCAAAAAGTAACCAAAAACACGCTCAAGGGTTTCACCCTTGAGAATCCTAATGTTGGTTTTTGTTTTGCGCTCGCCCTTTGGTCTGTCCTGTCTAAACCGTACTCGCTCCCGTGTATGGGGCGAAGCGGCTACCCTAGGGTTGTTGTACGGAGATATCTATGCCACGCCCAGTTGGCTTCGCCAACCTTCGCCTCACTTCGTTGTACGTCCCGCTACCCCTCGCGGAGTAGAACGGAGCGACGGAGGGCAGTTGGATAATATGGCAGTACCGATGAAAGCTCCTCTGGGAAGAGGAAAGCAACATCTGCCGTAAAAAAGGGGGTCCAGCCCGTAGGGCTGGCGCGCTTTTTGGTGACTTTTTCTCGCGCGAGAAAAAGTCACCCAGGGTGAGTAGGGGCCGAAAGGCCCCTCCCAATGCCCTCAGGGGCTGGAAGCCCCCCGGCACCCAGTCCTGTTATTCCACCCCGCGATAAAACAGTCCCCTGGTGTACCCAGCGGGTACACCCTCCCCCCGGCCCAGGTAACGGGCCAGAATCTCTGCACATGCGGCGGGGGACTCGTCGGTGAAACGGAGGCGCGCGTAGGTGAGTCCGCACCGGCGGAATTCCGGTCTGTCCGCCAGAAACAGCACCTTGCTGTTTTCAATCTCGCTACGGCAGCCAAATACTGATTGAATCAAGAATTTCTCCCCGCGGCGGTCCGTCAGGACGTGCCCGGCCCGGCAGGGGCCGTAAAGGCCTTTCGCTTTGCAGTCCAGGGCGTTGGAAATAACGCAGTTCTCCGTGGTCATCATGGGCAGGCGGCCGTAGACCACCGCCTCGCAGGGCAGGGACTTTTGAAGATCCCGGATCTGCTCGTGGCGCAGCTCAAAGGACACCGCCGCGCTGAGAAGCCCCCAGCGCTGGAGCTCCAGAAGGGATCGGGAGTTGAACACGTTCAAACCCAGATCGCCTCGGAGGGTGAAGCCCAGCTCCCGGGCGGGGGCCAACTGGCCGATGTTCTGGACGGCGGCGGAGGCGCAGCCCTTGGCCTTCGCCTGCTCCAGCAGGGCCCGGAGGGCGGGCCACTCGCTGTCCTTGCAGATGCGGGGAAGGGCAACGCAGAACTCCGTTGGGGTATTTTGATAGGGGGTTAGGCCGAACTCCCCGATGCGCTCGGCGGGGAGATAGACAATGGCGGGAGAGAGGGCCAGCAGGTCCCTTGTCAGCTGCCCCCCATGGGAGAGAGAGACGGTGATAGCGGGGGCCCGCGGCGGCGCCGGGGCGGCGGGGACGGGGGGCGTGGGGTCCTCCCGGCGGGCGGGAGGCGCGGTGCGCCGGGACTCCAGGGCCGCCAGGGCGTCCCGGCGGAGGGCGTTGATCGCGCTGGCCGGGAGGGAGAGACCCTTTTCCAGGGAAATATCCACCCTCTCCGCCCAGAAGACGGTGCCGCCGGTCTTGGCGAGGCGCCGCCGCAGCTCCTCCTCTGTCAGGGGGCGGGTGCGGGCCGGCTCGGGGACGGGACCCCGCGCCTGGGAGGTGTGGCCGTCGCGGTCGGCGGCGGTGAGGGCGGCGGGCCGGTCTGCCTTGAGCTCGGCGGCGAGGGACACGGGCACGGTGCGCGTGTCTTCCCGCTGGTAGGCGGCTTTGGCCGCCTGGAAGAGCTCGGTGGGGTCCGGGGCGTTCTCGGGGCGGCTGCCAAACATGTGGGGGCCGGTTTTCCCCCTCCAATAGCCGTCGGTGAAACCCTGGCGGGAGAAGGCCAGGGTGAGCTGGTCTAACTCCTCCCTGGTGGGGGCGCGGCGCTCCCGGAGGAGGGTCGAATAGATACGGGTGACCACGGCCACGTACTCCGGGCGCTTCATGCGGCCCTCCAGCTTCAGCATGGAGACGCCCATGTCCTCCAGCTCCCGGAGGTAGGGGGCCAGACAGGTGTCCTTCAGGCTCAGGAGATGGCCCGGCTTGCCGCCGTCCAGCCGGTAGGGCAGGCGGCAGGGCTGGGCGCAGAGGCCCCGGTTGCCGCTGCGCTGGCCGATGAGAGCGCTCATGGCGCACTGGCCGGACCAGCACATGCAGAGGGCGCCGTGGGCGAAGACCTCGATGGCGATGGGGCTCCTTTGGCAGATGGCGCGGACATCCCGGGCGGAGAGCTCCCGGCCCAGCACCACGCAGTGCAGGCCTAGCTCCGCCGCAGCCTCTACCCCGGCCAGGGAGTGCACGGTCATCTGGGTGCTACCGTGGAGGGGCAGGTCCGGGACAATCTCCCGGGCCAGGGCGGCCAGGCCCCAGTCCTGGACAATCACAGCGTCCACGCCGCAGCGGCTGGCGCGGCGGAGGGCAGCCTCCGCTTGGGGCAGCTCCCGGTCCGTCAGGAGGGTATTTAAGGTCAAGTAGACCTTGACGCCCCGGAGGTGGCAGTAGGCCACGGCGGCGGGCAACTCGCCGTCGGAGAAGTTTTTCGCGCCCCGGCGGGCGTTGAAGTCGCCGCAGCCCAGATACACGGCGTCCGCGCCGTTCTGGACCGCGGCCACCATGGCCTCCCAGTGGCCGGCGGGGGAGAGAAGCTCCACTGCGGTCAGCCCTTCTGCTTTTGCAGCTTCTCGATCTGCTGCTGGAGCTTGAAATTTTCCCGCTTCAACTCACTAAGCTCGTTTTTCGCCTTGTTGGCGTCGTCCAGATAGCCCTTCAGCTGGCCGCGGAGATTTTCGGATACGGCCTGCTGCTTCAGAAGCTCGTCGGCCAGATTGGCGGCGGTCAGCACCGCCGCGTCCATGCGGCTCACCCGGCCCGCGGTCATGATGCCCGTCATCTTGCCGTCCACCAGGGACGCCACCTTCTGCATGTAGGAGGGACTCTCCTCCGCCATCAGGGTATACTCCTCGCCGCAGATATTCACGGTAATGCGATTCTCCATAGCAGGGCCTCCTTATTCTCTCTACTGTCTATGCCGTTTTTCGGCGCACACAATATAACAGAATAAGTATACCAGATTTTATGGGAAAAGCAATCGAAATTATGTGAAAGAATCGTGAATTTCAAAAGGGGCGGGAGAAGCTCTCCCGCCCCGTCAGGGGTAGACATATCCGGATATCAGCAGGGCCAGCAGCGTCGAGACAGCGGCCTGGACGGCTTTGCCCGCCCAGTGCCAGCGGAGGTTCAGGCCCTCCGGCCCGGCCACGGACAGGGCTTGGCAGTGGACGGAGAGTCCGCCCCAGCCCACGATAGCCGCGGCCAGGATAAACCCCGTCTGGCCGGGGGACAGGGCGGAGACGCCGCTGACCATCTCCAGCACGCCGGAGGCCGCCGGGGGGATCCAGGCCGGCAGCATGGCCGAGAGGACTCCAAAGGCCACCACAAAGGCACAGATTTGGAGGGTGGAGGTGAGGGCGGCGGAGACGGCACCGGTGAGGGACTGGGAGAAGGGCGTTGGCTTCACCGGCAGGCGGCTGCCCAGCAGGGCGGGACCCCTGTCCCGCGCCAGGCGGCAGAGGACAAAGCCGGTGAGGAGGGCGGAGAGGACGTGAATGAGGAAGATCCACACCCCGGCACGGGTGCTGCCCAGAACCCCGGCGCCTACGTAGCCCAGGAGAAAGGCGGGGCCGCAGTTGTCGCAGAAGCCCAGCAGCACCTCCGCCTCCTGGCGGCTGATCTGGCCCTGGCGGTACAGCTCCGCCGCCGTGCGGGCCCCGGAGGGGTAGCCCCCCACCAGGCCGGTGATCAGCGGCAGGGCGCACGCCCCCCGCAGATGGAACAGCGGCCCCATGAAGGGGGCGAAGATCCCCTGGAGGCCGTCCGCCAGCCCCAGGGCCAGCAGCAGGGAGGTCACCACGAAGAAGGGAAACAGGGAGGGGATCACAGTCCGGGCGCAGAGGCCCAGACCCTCCCGCACAGCGGCGGAGACCGTCTCCGGCCGGAGAAGCAGCAGGACGCCCACGGCCAGGACAGCAATAATGGTCAGTTTCTTCATACACATCACCCGAGGACACTGTATGAAGCGGTGGACAAGTTTAGAACCGGAAAGGGGGCCTCCCTTGGGAGGTCCCTTTTCCGGTTCAGTTTACGCCGGTCACTCCAGGTTCAGCCGGCGCCTGAGGATATAGTTGGTCACCAGGAAGAATACCGCCGAGAGGACCAGGATGACGCCGATCTGCGTCCAGATGGCGGCGTGGAAATTGCCGGCGGAGCCAATGATTTCGTAGGACAAGGACCCGTCTATGCCGCCCATGGCATCTGCGGCGCTGATGATACCTACGTTGAAGACCAGATCGGGAACGATCCCTCTCCGCGTGCCTACTATGAAGCTGAGGGGCGCACGGATGACCACGTAGGCGGCGAAGCTCATGGCCACACGGTGCTTCTGGAAAAGGTGGCCGATGGCGATGGCGGTGTAGAGATGAAGGTAGGCCCTGAGTCCGGACATCAGGAGCAACACCAGCAGCTCCGCCACGCAGAGCCACACGCCGCCGCCAGACTGCTCCGCGAGTTCCCGGAAAAGTATGAGGAAACTGTTTTCAAGGGCATACCAGAAATCCATGAATTCCCTGAAGCCCCACAGGATGATCCCGATGGCCGCCAGGGCCACCAGAACGCTGACGACCGTTGCTACCTCCGCGCAGATCAGCTTGCTCAGGATCAGCTGCCGGGGCCGCACCGGCAGGGTGTGCATCAGATACCCCTCGTCCCCCAGCAGGCCCTTGTAGAACCGCTGGATGGCGAAGAGCAGAGTGATGACGGACATGGCGAGCAGCACGCCCACCAGCACCAGCATGGCTGCCCAGGCCAGGACCGCCGCGAACTGCCCGCCCTGGGCTCCGTAGTAGATGTGGTCCTTCGGGTCAGCCCGAACCAGAAAGACCAGGCTCAGCCGGGCAATCACCGCCAGCGCCAGGGCCGCCGGCCACACGATGGCGAATTGCTTCCCCACGAATTTGAAGTCATATTTGAGCAGTTTTCTCAGCATCAGATCGTTCCTCCTTCCCAGGCGGCGGTGCGGAAGGTCTCACGGAACAGGGCGTCCACGCTCTTGCCCTCCCGTTCCCGGATGGCGTCCACCGCGTCGTGGAGGACCACCTGGCCCTCCTTCAGGAAGACGGCCTCGTCCAGCACCTGCTCGATGTCGCCAATCAGGTGGGTGGAGATGACCACCGTCCCCGCCTCGTTGTAGTTATTGATGATGGTATTCAGAATGAAGTCCCGGGCCGCCGGGTCCACCCCGGCGATGGGCTCGTCCAGCAGGTACAGCTGGGCCTTGCGGCTCATGACCAGGGCCAGCTGCAACTTCTCCTTGGTGCCCTTGGACATGGTCTTGATCCGGTCCTTGGGCCCCACCCCCAGGCGGTCGCACATGGCGGTACACTTGTGCCAGTCGAAGTCGGCGTAGAAGTCCGCGAAGAGTTTCAGCAGGTCCTCCGCCTTCATCCAGTCCGCGAAGTACATCCGGTCCGGCAGGTAGCTCACCAGGGCCTTGGTCTCCGGTCCCACCGGCTTCCCGTCCACCAGCACCGTCCCCGCCGTGGGCCGCAAAAGCCCGCACAGCAGCTTGATGAGGGTGGTCTTGCCGCTGCCGTTGGGGCCCAGCAGCCCCACAATCTTCCCCCGGCCCAGTTCCAGGTCCACCCCCGCCAGGGCCCGCTTGGGTCCGTAGGCCTTTACCAGCCCCGCGCAGGTCACGATGTTTTCATCCATTTTGTTGTCCCTCCTCCTCGATAAGCCTCCCGGCGTCGCCGGGGCCGTAGCCCAGGGCCGCCAGGGCCTCCAGATACGCTTTCGCCGCCGCCCTGGCCCGCTCCTCCTTCGCCGCCGTGATGACGGCGGCGTCCTCGGTGACGGTCCGGCCCGCCGTGCGGCTCCCCACCGCCAGACCGTCCTGCTCCAGCTGGGCCAGAGCCCGCTGCATGGTGTTGGGGTTCACCCCCGCCTGGGCCGCCAGCTCCCGCACCGCCGGCAGGCGCCCTCCCGGCGGGTACTCGCCCGTCAGGATCCGCAGCGTCACCTGCTCCGTCAGCTGCTGCCAGATGGGGCGGTCCCCCGTCAGCTTCCAGGTCATTCGTTGATCCACTCCTTTCGTATTATTGTATTAGGCAACTAATACAATAATACATTCTTCCCGATTTGTCAAGATGCAATTAATAGTTTTGTGAAATTTCGCATACGATGCATTATAACCATTACGCGGGAGGGGACTATGGAAAAAAATAAGCGGGAAAAAACGGTGCTCAGCGAGGCGGCGGAGATCTTCGACCTGCCGGCGGACGCGGTGGCGGGGCTGCCCCACATAGAGGTGGTGGGGAACCGGCACTTCTACATGGCCCACCACAAGGGGATTATCTCCTACAGCGGAGAGGAGATCGCCATCAACGGCGACAAGCTGCTGGTGCGGGTCCGGGGGTCCGGACTGGAGCTCCAGAGCATGAGCGGGGAGGCCCTTCGGATCCGGGGGGAGATCGCAAGCGTGGAGTGGGTGGGGTGACTGTCAAAAAGCGGAGGATGGTACCATGTTGCAGCATCTGATCAATTTGCTGAAGGGGGAGGTCACCGGACGGGTGGAGAGCGGCTTCCCCGAGCGGGTGCTGAACCTCTGCGCGGAGTACGGCATCCGGTTCTGGGATCTGAAGTGGGAGTCGGCGGTGTCCTTTACCTTCACCCTCAGCCGAAAGGACTGGAAGCGGCTGCGGAAGCTCAGCGCCCGGGCCGGCTGCACCCTGACGGCGGTGTCCTGGAAGGGCACGCCCTTCTTCCTGGGGCGGATGCGCTACCGGTACGGGCTGTGGGTGGGGCTGGCGGTGTGCTCCTTCCTGCTGTTCTTCGCCTCCTTCTACATCTGGGATTTTGAGATTGAGGGGAACGAGACAGTGCCGGACGAGGTGATTCTGCGGGCTCTGGAGAAAAACGGGGTGGGGTTCGGCACCTTCGGCTTCGCGGTGGATTCCTATGAGCTGCGCAGCTACATGCTGCTGGATGTGCCGGAGCTGAGCTACATCGCCGTGAACGTGAGGGGCTGCCGGGCCTATGTCCAGGTGAAGGAGGCGGTGCCGGCCCCGGAGATCATTTCAAAGCGCCTGCCGGGGAACACCGTGGCCGCCAAGGACGCCCTGGTCACCGCCATCCAGCCCTGGGACGGGGAGAAGCAGGTGCTGCCGGGGACCGTGGTGACGGAGGGGCAGCTGCTGATCTCCGGGGTGGCCGACACCGCCTACGACGGCGCCCGGTTTCTGCGGGGTATGGGCAAGGTCTACGGCCGGACGTGGTACGAGCTGCGCTGTCAGGTGCCTTTGACGGTCCGGGAAAAGGTGTACACCGGGGAGGAACGGGTCCGGCGGGCTATTTTGATCGGAAAAAATCGGGTAAATCTGTATTTTAGCAGTAGCATTTTGGGGGATACTTGTGATAAAATAGTAAACTGCAATCAGTGGCGCCTGCCGGGGGACGTACCCCTGCCGATTACCCTGGTGACGGAGAGGATACGGTCCTGCACCGTGACAGAGCGGGAGCGCACCGAGGAGGAGGCCCTGGCCCTGGCGGACCGGGTGCTGACCGCTCGGCTGGAGGGATATCTGGACGAGGGGAAGATCCTCTCCCGGGATCTCACCTGCGTCAGGGTGGGGGATACCTTGATGGTGACCCTCTCCGCCGAGTGCGAGGAGCAGATCGGCAAGCTGGTGGAGATACCCGGCGGAGAAGGGCGCTGAATTCGCTGAATTCAACGAAAGAGGACGTTATGGAACAGAGGATAGAGATTGAACGGTTGGAGCAGGCGGTGAACATCTTCGGCTCCTTTGACGAGAATATCAGGCTGATTGAGGCGGAGTTCCACGTGGTGGTGTCCAACCGGGACGGGGAGCTGCGCGTCAACGGCGAGGCCGAGGACGCCATGCTGGGGGCCAAGGCTATTCAGGCGCTGTTGACCCTCTCCAGCAGGGGGGAGCAGATCGGGGAGCAGACGGTGCGGTATGTCATCGGGCTGGTCCGCAGCGGCCAGGAGGACCGGGTCAGCGAGCTGACACAGGACGTGATCTGCATTACCGCCAAGGGAAGGCCCGTGAAGGCCAAGACCATCGGGCAGAAGCGGTATGTGGACTCGGTGGCCAAGAACACCGTCACCATCGGCGTGGGGCCCGCCGGCACCGGCAAGACCTATCTGGCCGTGGCCGCCGCCGTGGCCGCTTTCCGGGAGAAGCAGATCAACCGGATCATCCTCACCCGGCCCGCCGTTGAGGCCGGGGAGCGGCTGGGGTTTCTGCCCGGCGATTTGCAGTCCAAGGTGGATCCCTATCTGCGGCCTCTGTATGACGCCCTCTTTGATATGCTGGGGGCGGAGACCTATCAGAAATACCTGGAGCGGGGCAACATTGAGGTGGCGCCTCTGGCCTATATGCGGGGGCGGACGCTGGACGACAGCTTTATTATCCTGGATGAGGCCCAGAACACCAGCCGGGAGCAGATGAAGATGTTCCTCACCCGCATGGGCTTCAACTCCAAGGTGGTTATCACCGGCGATGTGACCCAGATCGACCTGCCGGCGGACAAGACCTCCGGCCTCAAGGAGGCCGTCCGGGTGTTGCGGGACGTGGAGGGCGTGGGTATCTGCGAGCTCACCGACCAGGACGTGGTGCGCCATGTGATGGTGCAGCGGATTATCAAGGCCTACGATGACTACTACAAGAACAGCAGCGCCGGCGGCAGCGGCGGGAAGAATAAACGGAAATAGGACAGGCTATTAGAAAGAGAGACAGCTTATGCCCAAAGTGACGGTTCAGGCGGCGTTCAAAAGTCCGGTCTATCGGGTCTGGCAGGTGGTGACCGATCTGACGGACTGGGAGTGGCGGGAGGACCTCAGCGAGATTGAGTCCTCCCCGGACGGAAAGAGCTTTATTGAGTACACCACCAAGGGATATCCTACCCTGTTTCGCATTACCGCGTTTGCGCCCGGGCGGTGGTATGCCTTTGATCTGGAGAACGAGCACCTCACCGGGAGGTGGGAGGGGTTCTTCCAGGCCGTCCCCGGCGGCGGCACTGTCGTGGAGTTCACCGAGGAGGTGGAGGCCAGGGGGAAAATGCCGAATTTCCTCCTGGAGATGTATCTGCGCCGGCAGCAGCGGCGTTATATCGAGATGCTGCGGCGGGGACTGGGGGAGGAGGACTGACGTATGATGACGATTGAGATTCCCGGCTTCCGGGCGGAAGCCGGTGCGGAGGCCACCAGGGAGTGGTACGCCCACCAGGGCGACGAGTGGTACTGCATGTGCGGCCACTGCCGGAATTATGTGACCCTGGCGAAACGGAGACAGCTCCCGGAGGAGCTTTTATCTCTGCTGGATAGGCTGGGCATTCCGCCGGAGAAAGCCACCTATGTGTGCGAGCTGGACGGAAAACTGCTCTATGAGCTCTGCTGGAATGTCTCCGGCAGGCTGCTGGAGAAGAGCGGGGAAGCCGCGTCCACCCCCTGGGGGAGCTGGTGCCTGGAGGACAGAGAGGACCAGTATCAACCTTCGGGCGACTACTTGGAGTATCCTGCCCCGTGTTTTATACTTCATGTATTTATTCGGCTGCCCTGGGTGCTGGACGAGCCTATGGATACGCCCCGGCCCAGGGAGCACTACATCCCCGTTCAGGGGGCCAGGGGGGAGCTCCGCGCGTTTCTGCGGAAGGTCATCACCGCCGCTTTGACGGCGGAGGGCGTTGACTTCGCCTGTGAGGTGGACGTGAAGGTTACCGACGACGAGGGTATCCGGGAGATTAACCGGGAGATGCGGGACGTGGACGCGCCCACGGACGTGCTGAGCTTCCCATGTTTGGAGCTGACACCGGGGGAGCTGCCGGACCCGGCGGAGGAGATGGAGCCGGGCACGGGCTATGTGCCTTTGGGGGATATGGCTATCTCCTGGGAAAGGGTTCAGGCCCAGGCGGCGGAGTACGGGCACTCCGAGGCTCGGGAGCTGGCGTATCTGGCGGTCCACTCCGTGCTGCATCTGCTGGGGTACGACCACCTGGACGAGGGGCCTCAGAAGGCCCAAATGCGGGCGAGAGAAGAGAGCATCATGGAGTCCCTGGGCCTGCCCAGGGAGTAAGGAGGGCCGGACCCAAATAACGAAAAAGGCAATGAGGGGGCGGAGCCCCCTTAGCAAAATTTGAATATGGCAAACTGCTCAATGCCATGAGAAAGAAAGTTGAGGATCATCTAGTATGCAAGAAATCAAGAAGACCGCTATGATTACCTTGGCGGGGCGGCCCAACGTGGGCAAGTCTACGCTGGTCAACGCCTTGGTGGGGGAGAAGATCGCTATTGTCTCCCCCAAGCCCCAGACTACCAGAAACCGGATCTCCGGCGTGGTCAACAGGGGCGGCGTTCAGTTCATTTTCCTGGACACCCCCGGTTTCCACCGGGCCAGGAATAAGCTGGGAGACTATATGGTGAATGTGGTGAAAAGCTCCGTGGCTGACGTGGACGCGGTGTGCCTGCTGGTGGAGCCCATCCCCCATGTGGGCGCGCCGGAACAGGCGCTCATTGACCGGATCAGGGAGGAGCGGCTTCCGGCGGTGCTGGTCATCAACAAGATCGACACCGTGGAGAAGGCCGCCCTGCTGGAGGTTATGGCCGCCTACAGCCAGGCCTATGCCTTTGACGCCATCATTCCCATCTCCGCCCAGGAGAAGGACGGGCTGGACGTGCTGATGGCGGAACTGTCGAAGTACGCTCAGGAGGGGCCCCAGCTGTTCCCTGACGGCATGACCACCGACCAGCCCGATCGGCAGATTGTGGCGGAGATCGTCCGGGAGAAGCTGCTCAGGAATCTGAACAAGGAGGTGCCCCACGGCACCGCCGTGGAGGTGACCACCTTCAGCCAGAGGGACAGCGGGGTGATCGATCTGGGCGTCACCATCTACTGCGAGAAGGCAGGGCACAAGGGGATCATCATTGGCAAGAACGGCGCTATGCTCAAGAAGATCAGCTCCCATGCCCGGGAGGACATCGAACGGTTTATGGGGGAGAAGGTCTACATGGAGACCTGGGTCAAGGTCAAGGAGAATTGGCGGGACAACGTCAATTACGTCCGGGGCTTTGGGTACGACGACCAGTAACCTGTTCAAATTCTGGAAAGGGGGGTGCTGCCGCCCAGTTTCCCCTCCACTTCCCAGTCATAACCCGCCGCCTTGCCGCCCAAGCTATGGACGGGAGGCGATGGGGCTTGTACGGATACTACGAGGACGGATATTGGAAGGAAGGCTTTTGGGGCCTGTTTTGGGAGACCGGCGCGCCGGAGTTCTATCTGCTGGGCCGGGGCGGTGCGCCCGCGGCGGAGGCGGAGGCCGGTACGACCACTCCCGCCGGCGGTCTGTCATAGGGCCGCCCTACATAGAGGTGCATGATGGCAAGAGAGCGCACGGTGGTCAGGGGCATTGTCCTGCGCAGCGTGGACACCAAGGAGAGCGACAAGATTCTTACCGTTCTGACGGCGGAGAAGGGGAAGATTTCCGTGGTCGCAAAGGGCGCCCGCAGCCGCCGCAGCCGGGTGACCGCGGTGACCCAGCTGCTGGCTTACGCCGAGATGACCCTCAGCGAGAGCCGTGGGTGGCAGTATCTCACCGAGGGCAGCCCCATCATGCTCTTTGACAAGGTCAAGGCGGATATTGAGCTGCTGGCACTGGCCAGCTACTTCGCTGAACTCACTGAGGCCGCGGCCTATGAGGAGGCGGAGAGTGGGGCGGTACTGTCCCTGCTGCTCAACGCGTTATACGCGCTGGGGGAGTTGAAAAAGCCACAGGTGTTGGTCAAAGCAGCTTTTGAGCTGAAGCTGATGGCTACCATCGGCTTCGAGCCTTTGGCGGACGCCTGCGCCTACTGCGGGAGGCCGGATCCGGTGGATCCGGTGCTGGATATCCGGGGGGGCGTGGTGTGCTGTAAAGCCTGCGGCGGCAGGGAGAAGTTCTCCATGCCCCTCACCGGGGGGAGTCTCGCCGCACTGCGGCGGGTGCTGTACGGCGATCCCAAGAGGTTGTACAGCTTTGCCCTAGCGGAGGGGGATTTGGCGCGTCTCGCCGACGCGGCGGAGGCTTACGTTTTTACTACGTTGGAGCGGGGGTTCAAAACCCTGGATTTTTACAAGGGGCTTCGCCCCTCAGCCTCGCTTTGAGTCCCTGCCGGGACGGCGGATGTGGGGCCTCCGGCCCCACGCCCTGGGTTACTTTTCCCGCGCGGGAAAAGTAACCAAAAGCGCGCCCAGGGGTTTCACCCCTGGGTACCCCAATGTTTTGTTTGTTTTTACGCAATTTTGCCAGTCCGTCCAGCCTCCTTTGCTGCCGTCCGTGTATGAGGCGAAGCGGCTGACTGACAATTGTTGTACGGGAGATATCTATGCGGCGCCCAGTCGCCCGTTGGGCGACCTTCGCCGCGGCGTGTTGTACGTCCGTTTATAGTTGAATGCTCCTCGCGGAGTAGAACGGAGCGACGGTGGGCAGTTTAGAAACATAGCAGTGCCGATGAAAGCTTCTTTGGAAACAGCAGAGAAACCATCCGCCATGAAAAAGGGGGTCCAGCCCGTAGGGCTGGCGGTTTTTCCGGCCGCTTTTTGGCGGCAAAAAGCGGCCCCGGGGTGAGAAGCGCCTGACGAGAAGATAAATCGGCCCCAGGGGCTGGAAGCCCCCGCCGCCGATCCCGGTAGATTAAGGAGTAGCATAATGAGCGACCTATTTGATAAATCTATAAAAACCTTGGAGCTGCCAGCGATACTGGCAATGCTGGCGGACCAGACGAACTCTGAAGAAGCAAGGACAAGAGCGCTGGCCACGGAGCCTAAAACCGATTTGGATGACGTGCAGCGGCTGCAAAATGAGACCGACGCCGCCAGGACTATGATCGGCCTGCGGGGCGGCCCCGCCTTCTCCGGTATCAAGCCTGTGGCGGAGAGCCTCTACCGCGCCGATCGCGGCGGCAGCCTCAACACCCGGGAGCTGCTGGATATCGCCGGGGTGCTGCGCTGCGCCCGGCGGGTGAAAGAATATCCCGGCGACCGGGAGGAGCCCTCCGCTTTAGACGGGCTGTTCCGCTCCCTCCGGGGGAACAAATTCCTGGAGGAGAAGATTACCACCTCCATCCTGGAGGAGGATGTCATCGCCGACACCGCCAGCCCTATGCTGGCCGATATCCGCCGCCATAAGCGGAACGCCGCCGCCAGGGGCAGGCAGATCCTCCAGAAGATCATTTCCTCTCCCAGCTACAGTAAGGTGTTACAGGAGTCTATCATCACCCAGCGGGACGGGCGGTTCGTGGTGCCGGTGAAGTCTGAGTTCCGCTCCAGCCTGCCCGGGCTGGTCCACGACGTGTCCTCCAGCGGCGCTACGGTATTTGTGGAGCCGATGGGGGTTGTGCAGGCCAACAATGAGCTCAAGGAGCTGGAGGCCAAGGAGAAGAAGGAGATTGAGCGGATTCTCGCCGCCCTCTCCGCTGACGCGGCCGCATCGGGGAACGATATTCTCTCCGACTACGATTTGCTGGTGCGGCTGGACCTCATTTTTGCCAGGGGGCAGTTGAGCTATAAAATGGACGGCAGTCGGCCTGAGCTGAAACGGGGCGGCGGGCTGAGCCTCCGCAAGGCGCGGCACCCCCTGCTGGACAGCGGCAGGGCCGTACCCATCGACATTGAACTTGGGAAGCGGTTTGACACCTTGGTCATTACGGGCCCCAACACCGGCGGCAAGACGGTGAGCTTGAAGACTTTGGGCCTTCTCACGCTGATGGCCCAGTGCGGGCTCCACATCCCGGCGGCGTCGGGGAGCAGCCTGTGCGTCTTCGATCGGGTGCTGGCGGATATCGGCGACGAGCAGAGCATTGAGCAGAGCTTGTCCACTTTCTCTGCCCACATGGTCAACATTGTGCAGATTTTGGCGGAGGCGGACGGGCACAGCCTTATCCTCTTTGACGAGTTGGGGGCGGGCACGGATCCGATTGAGGGCGCGGCCTTGGCCATCGCTATTCTCCAGAATGTGCGGGACAGGGGAGCCAAAATCGCCGCCACTACCCACTATGCGGAGTTGAAGACCTACGCCATGACGACCCCGGGGGTGGAGAACGCCAGCTGTGAGTTTGATGTAGAGACACTGCGGCCCACCTATAAACTGCTGATCGGCATCCCCGGCAAGTCCAACGCTTTCGCCATCTCCCAGCGGCTGGGACTGGATCCGGCCATCATTGAGAACGCCAAGGCCCAGATGGACAGCGAGTCCCTGCGGTTTGAGGATGTGCTGACCCAGCTGGAGGAGAAGCGCCAGCGGCTGGAGAAGGACCAGACCGAGGCCGAGCGGCTCAAAGTCCAGCGGGAGGCCGACGCCAAGCGGGCCCACGAGTTCCGGGAGCAGATGGAGCGGGCCAAGGACAACGCCCGCACTCGCGGCGAGGCGGAGGCCCGGCGTATTGTCCGGGAGGCCAGGGCCCAGGCCGACGCCATTTTTGAGGAGCTGGCCCAGCTGCGGAAGGAGCAGGAGAAGCACGTGGACTGGCAGGCCGTCAACGATGCCAGGGCCGCTATCCGGGGCCAGCTGAACCGGGCCGAGGAGCAGCTTCACTTCCAGGAGGAGAAGGAGCCTGTTCCAACTCCCAGCCGTCCTATCCGGGCCGGCGATCTGGTGGAGCTGGCCGGCACCCGCAAGCAGGGGGAGGTCACCGCCGTCATCGGCGACCGCCTCCAGCTCACCGTGGGCAACATGAAGCTGACGGTGAAGGCGGAGGACGTGCGTCTTATCGAAGATGCGGAGAGCCGGGAGAAGAAAGGGGTCCGGCAGGTCCAGACCCACATCCGCACCGGCGGGGCCAGAGCGGCTATGACCGAGTTGGACCTCCGGGGCATGATGACCGACGAGGCGGATCTGATGGTGGAGCGGTTTTTGGACAGCGCCATCATGGGGCACCTCAACCAGGTGACCATCATCCACGGCAAGGGCACCGGGGCGCTGCGCAAGGCGGTGCAGCAGAAGCTGAAGCGCCACCCGGCGGTGAAGAGCTTCCGCCTGGGCCGATACGGCGAGGGCGAGGATGGCGTGACGATTGTGGAGCTGAAGCAGTAGGGAGAGCGGCGAGCCCTGCCCATGTCCCGCCGCGAGTGCGGCGTACAAGCGTCCCGGCGAAACCGGGACCTTGGCGCAAAGGCGGATGCATTCCGCCTGGGCAAATAAAATGAGATGGGTCCCCACGGCGCTCGCGCCGTGGGGAGGCCCCGTTCTCTTTTTCCCTCTCCCTGCATAGAATAGAGAGAACCCGGCACCTGAAATTGTTTTTGAGGGAAAGACTTTTTGTAAGGACTTGTTTTGGGAATTTTTCTCCCAAACCGGGATACTTTCGTACATTTCCCCACAAAATAGCTTTTAGAAGTCCATGAAAGGCCTACAATTTTGTGGAATGTGCCGTTGACGGAAAATCAGAAATCTGCTAGTATTTTAAGTACGTTCCCAGCTGCGCACCACCGTATGCAGATTGAGATGTGAAGAGGAGATATAGGTATGTACACGCAGGAAGTCACCATTAACAACGAGGTTGGTCTGCACGCGCGGCCTGCCACCTACTTCATCCGCAAGGCAAATGAGTTCAAGAGCGGTATCTGGGTTGAGAAGGACGAGCGCCGGGTCAACGCCAAGAGCCTGCTGGGCGTCCTGTCCCTGGGAATCGTCAAGGGTACCACCATTACCCTCATTGCCGACGGTTCCGATGAGAAGGAAGCCGTTGAAGCATTGGCTGAGCTGGTTCGCTCCGGCGATTTCGGTGAATAAAGCATTATCACGGATGAAGGGACTGTTTCGGCAACGAAACAGTCTTTTTCTATCTCCAGAGGGCCACTCCGGTAGTCCCTGCCGGGACGGGAGTTGTGGGGCCTCCCCGG
The DNA here is from genome assembly GCA_947630395.1 of uncultured Oscillospiraceae bacterium. Taxonomy (GTDB): domain Bacteria; phylum Bacillota; class Clostridia; order Oscillospirales; family Oscillospiraceae; genus Pelethomonas. The sequence goes on along the minus strand of CANRHK010000005.1, from coordinate 5,224 downwards.
CCCCACGCCCTGGGTTACTTTTTGCTCGTGCAAAAAGTAACCAAAAACACGCGCAAGGGGCTGGCGCCCCTTACGTATCCCTGATGTTTGGATTATTTTTGCGCTCGCCCTTTGGCTGGTTTTGTCTAAACCGGACTTGCTCCCGTGTATGGGGCGAAGCGGCTGTTTTAGTATGTTTTTGCTCAGATGGATGCGCTGGGGCGGGGTGGATTGGGTGCGCTGGTTGTTTTTGACTATTCTAACTGCTTCCTGTCGCTCCGTTCCACTCCGCGAGGGATAGATGCCAGGTGAGGTATGCGTAACGAAACATGTTTCTTATGCGGAGTGGAACGGAGCAGACAGCAGCCGGTCAAAGTCAAAAACGTACAGCGCACCCAATGCGAAGGTTTGCCGCTACGCGGCAAACTGGGCGCCGCATAGATATCTCCCGTACAACAGTCCTGAAATAGACGCTTCGCTCCATATACGGACGGCAATCGGGTAGACCGGACAGACCGGCAAGACAGCGCAAAACAAAACGACAAATTAGGATTCTCAAGGGTGAAACCCTTGAGCGATTTTTTGGTGACTTTTTGTTCGCACAAAAAGTCACCCAGGGTGCCGGCAGGCACTGAAAAGAGATAAAACAAGGTGAGGGGCCGGAGGCCCCTAGATGCCAATCCACAGGGTAAAAAAGGAGCCCCGCCTATGACAAAAGACCAGCTTTTGGAGAAAGCTAACTCCCTCCCCCTGGCCCCGGGGGTCTACCTGATGCACGGCAAGGACGGCACCGTCATCTATGTGGGCAAGGCGAAAAAACTGAAAAACCGGGTGAGCCAGTACTTCCAGGCGGGCCGGGGCCACAACTTGAAAACCCACGTCATGGTGGAGCAGGTCTTTGACTTCGACACCATCATCGTGGGCAGCGAGTTCGAGGCTCTGGTGCTGGAAAACGCCCTCATCAAACAGTACATGCCCCGGTACAACATTCTCCTGAAGGACGACAAGGGGTATCCCTTTGTGCGGCTGAGTCCGGGGGCCTACCCCCGGTTCTCTATCGTCAGCCGCCCCGCCGAGGACGGGGCCCGCTACTTTGGGCCCTACGGCGGGCGGCAGGAGACCCGTTCCGCTTTGGACGCCATCTGCAACGCCCTCCATTTGCCTACTTGCTCCCGGAAGTTTCCACGGGATATCGGCAAGGAGCGGCCCTGTCTCAACCACCACATGGGCCGCTGCGATGGCTTCTGCCGGGGCACCCCCGACGAGGTGGAGTACGACAGGCGTATGGCCCTGGCGGTGCAGCTGCTGGAGGGTAAGCTGAAGCTGGTGACAGGGCAGCTGGAAAAGGAGATGCTGGCCGCCGCCGAGGATCTGCGCTTCGAGGAGGCCGCCGCCCTGCGGGACAGGCTCCAGGCTATCCAAGTGCTCTCCAAGAGGCAGAAAGTTATCGCCGGAGTCTGCGCTGACACCGACGTGTGGGGGCTGTATTTGGGGGCCAAGTGCTGCTACGCGGTACTACACTATGAAGACGGGCAGCTCACTGGACGGGAGGCCGAGCTTTTCGGGGCCTCCGCGCTGGACGGCGAGGGGGAGATTTTGTCAGCCCTGCTACTGCAATACTACGGGGACAGGGCTGTGCTGCCCAGGGAGATTTATCTCTCCGCCGCCATCGACGATCAGGAGGTGCTGGAGCAGCTGCTGGCGGAGAAGGCGGGTCACAGGGTGGTTATCAAGCTGCCCCAGCGGGGGGAGCGGGCCCAGGTGCTGCAAATGGCTTGCAACAACGCCAGGGAGGAGGCCGAGCGCCAAACCTCCGCCCAGGAGCGCACTGACAAGACGTTGGAGCTGCTGGGGAAGCTGCTGGGGCTGGAGGCCCCGCCGGAGTGGATGGAGAGTTACGACATCTCCAACACCGGGTCGGAGGACATTGTGGCCTCAATGGTGGTGTTCCACGGCTCCCGGCCTGCCAAGGACAGATACCGGCGCTTCCGTATGAAGGAGTTGGAGGGGCATCCGGACGACTATAGGTCCATGGAAGAGGTTCTGACCCGGCGGCTCACCCACTACATGGAGCAGGACAAGCGATTTACGCCCCTGCCGGACGTGTTTCTTATCGACGGCGGGGAGCAGCACGCCAAGGTGGCTCAAAAAGTGGCGGCCCGGTTTGGTGTGGCCGTGCCTATCTTCGGCATGGTGAAGGACGACCGGCACCGGACCAGGGCTCTTGTCACCCCGGAGGGGCGGGAGATCGGTATTCAGAATTATCAGGCGGTGTTTTCCCTTATCGGGCGAATTCAGGAGGAGACCCACCGCTTTGCCATCACCTTTAACCGGGAGAGCCACGGAAAGAGCGTCCGGGGTTCTACTTTGGACGGCATCCCCGGCGTGGGGGAGGCGCGGCGGACGGCGCTGCTGAAGCACTTCAAGAGCTTGAAGGCGATTCGGGAGGCGTCATTGGAGGAGCTGCGGGCCGTGGTGCCGAAAAACACCGCCCAGGCGGTATATGGGCATTTTCATCCGTCGGAGGGGGAGTAGGGGACTCTACTCCGCCACCAGGAGGTAGGCCTCCGAGGCCTGTGCTCCTAACTCTTCGGTATAGACAGCGCCGGCCTCCGTCAGGGCCTGGCGCAGGGAGGCGTATTCCTCCGCTGTCAGCGTGTACCGCTCCCCGGCGGTCCAGGGGAGGCCCAGCTGGGCCTCCAGCCAGGATTGGGCGGCCTCGCTGTCCGTGGTCAGCACGGCGGCGTATTGTGCCGCCGCGTCCGGGACGGCGTCCCGGGGGATGGCCCCGCCGCCGTCCACAGAGCAGATGTTCAGGCCGTCTCCGACACCGTAGGGGGCGGCGCTGTTCGACACATTGACTTGAGCCGGGTCGGAGGAGGCTCCGGGCCGGAGGGTCCACAGGCCCGCCAGTACCAGGGCGCAGCAGGCGGCTGCTGCCGCCCAACGCTGCCAGCGGGGGAAGCGGATCGTCTTTGCTTTTTTGGCGGGCTGGGACTCAGCCCGAATTTTGTCCATTACTTTGCCGGTAAAGCCCGCTGGGGCGGGGACGTCCAGCCCCCCTATGGCGGTTTGGATGGCTTTTAAATCTTCTAAATAGGCCCGGCAGGCGGGACACGACGCCAGATGGTCCTCCAGCTCCCGCCGCTCCGATTCCTCCAGGGCGCCGTCCAGAAGGGCGCTGATGAGGGTTTCATAGGATTCACAGCCGCTCATGGTTGCCCCTCCTCTCACTTCTCTGCTCCTTTAGACGGCAGATAGCCGGATAAGTTCCCGGTTTTCAGCAAAATCTTTCGGAGAGCAGCCCGGGCCCGGGAGATACGGGACTTTACCGTCCCTAAATCCAGCTCTAAAATGGCGGCGATCTCCTCGTAGCTCAGCTGGCGCAGCTCCCGGAGGATCAGCACTTGCCGGTGGTCTTCACTGAGCTGGCGGAGGGCCTCCGCTACGGCGGCGCGCAGTTCACCGCCCTCCGCTCGCTCCTGGGGGCCGGGGGACGGGTCCGCCGGGTCGGGGAGGCAGCTCTCGCTGTTGTCCAGAGAGATCTGGCCCCGCTGTTTTTGATTCCGCCGGAGGCAGTCCACCGCCGCGTTCATGGTGAGGCGGTAGATCCAGGTGGAGAAGCCCGCCTCACCACGGAAGGACGGCAGGCCACGCCAGGCGGACAGAAACGCCTCCTGGGCCGCGTCGGCGGCGTCCTCGGGATGGGCGCACACCCGGAGCGCCAGAGAATATACCTTGTCCTCATACCGCTCTACCAGCTGGGCGAAAGCGTCGGAATCCCCCGCCGCAGCCAGGCGGACTAAATCTTCATCCGTCATGGAGGTCCCTCTTGATGCCCGCGGTCACCTGGTAGACGTCCTCCAGGGTTTCCATATGGACAATCTGCTCCTTATAGTAGGAGGCGTGGGGCACGCCCTTGAGATACCAGGCGTAGTGCCGCCGGGCGTTCAGCACCGCGATCTTCTCGCAGTTATATTGGGCCGCCAGCTCAATCTGGCGCACCGCCGTATCGCACCGCTCCGCCAGGGAGGGCTTGGCCGGGATGGGTTCCCCGGCCAGAGCCGCCGCCGCCTCCCGGAAGATCCAGGGATTGCCGAAGCAGCCCCGGCCAATCATGGCCATGTCCGCCCCAGTGCGGCGGAGAATCCGCACCGCGTCCTCGCCGGAGAAGATGTCGCCGTTGGCGATGACCGGGATGGACACCGCCGCCTTTACCTCCGCGATGGTGGTCCAGTCCGCCGTGCCGCCGTACATCTGCACCCGGGTGCGGCCGTGGACCGCCACGGCGGAGACGCCCGCCTGCTCCAGGCCCCGGGACAATTCCACCGCGTTGATGGAGCCCTTGTCCCAGCCCCGGCGCATCTTTACCGTCACCGGAACCGGGGAGGCCTTTACGACGGCCTCCGCCAGACGGATGGCTTTGTCCGGGTCCTTCATCAGAGCGCAGCCGTCGCCGCTGGAGACTACCTTGCCCACGGGGCAGCCCATGTTGATATCCAGAAAGTCCGCGCCGCTGGCCTCCACCGCGATCTGGGCCGCTTCGGCCATGCAGGAGATGTCGCTGCCGAAGATCTGGGCCGTGAAGGGCGTTTCCCCGGGAAATGGCCGCAGCAGCTGGCGGCTCTTCTTGTCCTGGTAGCACAGCGCCTTGGCGCTGACCAGCTCCGTGTAGGTGAGGCCCGCCCCCAGCTCCGAGCAGATCTGCCGGTAGGCCGCGTCCGTCACCCCCGCCATGGGCGCCAGCGCCAGTTTCGAGCGGATCTCCACGTTTCCGATTTGCACGCCGGCACCCCCTTTCCCACAGACTGTTTCATACCCCGGGCAGCGTTTTTCAAAAGCGGCAGGCACTGAAGCTGAGCCCCCGCCGCAAGTGCGGCGTACAAGCGTTTTGGCCCTGAAAGGGCCAAAACCTTGGCTTTTGGCGGATTCACTCCGCCAAAAGCAGTTCAAATCACCGGAGGGCGGAGGCGGCCAGAGGCCGCCGAAGCCCAAAAATAAAGACCCGCCTCGGCGGGTCTTTATTTTTGGTGGACGCTAACGGACTTGAACCGCTGACCCCCTGCACGTCAAGCAGGTGCTCTAGCCAGCTGAGCTAAGCGTCCATGAGCGGAACAGTTACATTATAGCGCAATTCCGCCCCCTTGTCAAGAGGTTTTTCGGACTTGTCCAGGGTCAATCAACGAGTTACGAAATTATGAACAGACCCACAAAGCGAGGACAGCGTCGAGGTAATTGGTGCTCA
>CANRHK010000004.1 GCA_947630395.1 uncultured Oscillospiraceae bacterium | reverse complement strand
GAGAAGGTGGTGGGCAGGACCATCACCGTCATCGAGGGCAACTACGATAACCAGGTGAAGCGGCGGATGTTTGCGGTGGACACCCGGTCCATCCGGGGGTACTGCTGCCCGGACTACGCGAGCATCGCCACCAGGACGCCGGAGGAGGTCACCGTTGCCAATGCTGTGGCGGATATCGGCCTGAACATGCCGGACTACTGGCTGGAGGTGCTGATGGGCCGCAAGACCGCCTCCAAGGCCAACGTCAAGGCGCTGATGGATAAGTACCATCAGGCGGTGGGGAGGAAGTAGCCCTTGCGCTTATCCAGCAAATCCCGCCCGTCTCTGGCAGAGTAGCCGGGGAGGGGCGGGATTGTTACTAACAATATATAATTGTGGATATTGATGAATTTAAAATAATTGCAATTTGTAAGATTTTATTTGATATATCAGAATAGATAAGCTACAAAAAGTTCTGTAAAAATTTGAAATCTTATGATTATTTTAAGCCTGCCCGTGATCATCCATCAGGCTGCATAAGGGACTCCCGGCGGGGGCGGACCTTCAAAAAGTCTTAAAGAAATCTTATGGATTTTGCGCTTCCCTTTTCCGCTTTTTTCTGTATAATGGGCCTTAGAAGCCTGCATACCGGGAGGGAACCCGCCGTGACCATCTACTACTACTTCTTCGACGAGCCCTGGGGCTCGGCCATGCACTTCCAGTACTTTTTCTTCAACACCTACATCGGCTATCTGCTCCAGATCCTCCCTGTGGCCCTGCTGGCGGCGCTTGCCTGTCTCCTGACGCGAAAATATCTCCGCCGCCGCCGGACCGGTTGGCCCCGGGAGTTGGCCATGGCCCTCTTCACCGGCTACGCCGCGGCCCTGTGGGCCCTGGTGCTGACGCCCCACAACTTCCTAGTGGACATCTGGTACTGGCTCCTCCGCCACCAGGGCGGCCCCTCCCTGTCGGACCTGCCCCTCCTGGATGTGAGCCGGTGGAACTACAGCCTCCACTTCGGCGGCTTTCTCCGGGGCGAGGCCATCGGGAATCTGCTGCTGTTCCTGCCCCTGGGCCTGTTTCTGCGCCTGCTGTGGCCCCGGCTGGGCTGGAAAGCCCTCCCCCTGGCGCTGGCGGTCTCCGTCGCCGTGGAATTCCTACAGATGCCCTTGGGCCGCTCCTTTGACGGCCGGGACCTGGTCAGCAACACCCTGGGCGCGGCAATCGGCCTCGCCGTGGGGCTTCTCCTACAGAAGCTGTTCCCACGGGCCGGCCGGGCCGTCGCCCCAGCCAAACCGAAACATAGAGAGAAACGGACTGATTGACCTTGCGTGACAAGCGCAGCTTTACTAACAAGCAGAAAAAAATCATCATCGGCGTTGGACTCGGCCTCTTTGTGGTGCTGTCCCTGCTGGTGGCGTGGTTCGCGGGGCGGCCTCTGATCCGCTTTGCCGGGGAGCCGGACAAGTTCCGGGCCTGGGTAGACGAGCGGGGGCTGTGGGCCCACATTGTCTTTGTGGGCATGGTTATCCTCCAGGTGATTGTGGCCATCATCCCCGGGGAGCCTCTGGAGATCGCGGCGGGCTACGCCTTCGGGGCCGTGGAGGGCACACTCCTCTGCGTCATCGGCATTCTGGTGGGCAGCGTAGCGGTGTTCCTGGCGGTGCGAAAGCTGGGGCAGCGGCTGGCGGAGGTATTCTTCTCCCTGGAGAAACTGAAGTCGGTGAAATTCCTGCAAAATGAGAAGCGGCTCACCTTCTGGGTGTTTCTTGTTTTTTTCCTGCCCGGCACGCCCAAGGATTTGCTTTGTTACTTTGTGGGGCTGACGGACCTGCCCCTGGCCAACTGGGTGTTCATTACGGCGGTGGCCCGCCTGCCCTCCGTTGTCACCTCCACTGTGGGAGGCAACGCCCTTGGCGAGGAGGAGTATATGACCGCCCTGGCGGTATTTCTCGCCACCACGGCGGTAAGCCTTCTTGGGGTACTGGCGTACAGGATGATCTGCCGGGTTCGGGAAAAAGGGAATTAAGGCTTACTTTGCGTTGGACTGCCGCGGGGGCCTCCGGCCCCTGGGGTGGTCTTTTTCTCTTTGCCACTGCCGTGGCAACCCTGGCCTACTTTTCCCTTGCCGGAAAAGTAGGCAAAAGGGCACCAAAGGGCTTCGTCCTTTGGAATCCTGATTTGATGTTTAGGTCCTTGATATGTAGCCAGCCAGACCCTTTTCACCTCCCCAGGGCATAAAAAATAAGTTTGCCTGGACCTCTTGGGTCCCTGCAAACTTATATTAGTGGCCGCCCTTGGCATGGATTACCCAACCGACACTTGCCAGACGGGAAAGAATTTGGTATAATCCAGATAAAAATAAGGCGGCTGAGGAGATGAAGCAATCATGCTGACAACCATCCTGTTTGACTTGGACGGCACCCTGGTGCCCTTTTTCCAGGACGACTTTATCAAAAGCTATTTCTCCGCCCTAGTCCGCCACATGACGCCTCTGGGGCTTGACGGGGAGAAGATAAGCAAGGCCATCTGGAAGGGCACTATGGCCATGGTAGCCAACGACGGCGCGATGACCAACCGCCAGCTTTTCTGGAATGTGTTCGCCAAGGAGCTGGGCATCCAGGCTCTGAGCCTGGAGAGCCACCTGGAGGACTTCTATCTCCACGACTTTGACAGCGTGCGATCCGTGCTGAAGGAGAACGTGGACAGGGGGGAGCTGATTGACGGCCTCCGGGCCAAGGGCTACGGCCTGGTGCTGGCCACCACGCCAATCTTTCCGCTGACGGCGATCGAGACCCGGCTGGCCTGGGTAGGCCTCACGGCGGAGGACTTCGACCTGGTGACCACATATGAGAACTGCCGCCACAGCAAGCCCAATGTGGATTATTACCGGGATATTTTGAAGACCATCGGGATGGAAGCCCCCAACTGCCTGATGATCGGAAATAACCCGGTGGACGACATGGCGGCGATCGAGACAGGCATGTCGGCCTTCCTGGTGACGAACTACATAGAGAATCCGGACAATCATCCCATCGCCCCTTACCCCCACGGCACGTTCCGTGATTTGGAGGCGGTCCTGGCGAGAATCCCCGACATCAGCAAATAGCGCATTCACAGTCTTGCCCCCGCACCCCTGGTAAACAGCCTTGGTTAGCCGCTTCGCCTCATACACGGGAGCAGGTCCGGTTTAGACAAGACAGACCGCAGGGTGAGCGCAAAAGATATTAACGGGGAGATTCTATTTAATTGCCGGAGGATTAACCATAGGTGGAGGCAAAGAGGTCCGCCATGGACTGGGCGCTGCTGTGGACAAACATACCCACATATTTCCCGGTGGAGACCACCTTGCCCTGGCCCCATATCTCCATGGCTGCGGGGTAGTAGGCGCCGCCCGCCGCCTGCTGGTCAATTCGCCCCTGGAGGATGGCTTTCACCGCCTGGACATCCGAGGCCGAGGCGCTGTCGGACAGCTTCACCAGCGCGACAGCCACCGAGGACATGCTGATCACCGGCTCCATCACCAGCACCTGCTCCACACCGGCGGCGGAGGCCAGGCCGGGATACTTCGCCTCCAGCACCTCGCCCTCCACGGCGGCCAGACTGCTCACGCCGTCGTAGCTCTGAGAGAGGGTGGCGAAAAAGTCGCTGACAGAGGGGGCGCCGGCTGCCGGCGGCCGGGGATCGGGCTTCTCCTGGGACTCCGGGGCCTTCTCCCACTTGCAGCGGACGATGCAGGTGAAGTCGTACTGGCCGCTCTCGTGTTCCACGTGGATCGTGACCGTGGTGGTGCCGGGGGCCACGGCGGTGACGGTGCCGTTCGCGTCCACCGTCGCCACGGCCTCGTCCTTGCTGGTATACTCGCCGGCGTAGGCCCCCGTCAGGCCTTGTGGCTGAAGCCGGAGGGTCTCCCCCTCCTTCCGGAGGGTGATATCTGTGTAGTTGAGCTCCACGGCCGGGGGCTTCGTCTCCCCCTCACCGGGGTTTTGCTCCCCGCCGGAACCGTCCCCGCCGCCGTCCGGCTTGGGGATGATCGCGCCGCCGGGATTGGCTCCCTCTCCACCGCCGTCGCCGGGAGTCTGGCTGTCATCGCTGTCGCCATCGTTGTCGCCGGGGGTCTGGCCGCCGCCGCTATTGCCGGCGGGGTCCTTCTGGCTGTTGCCGCCGTTGGTATCGCTTTGCTGCTGATTGTTTCCGCCATTGTTGTTGCCGCCGGCGTTCTGATTCCCGCCGCCGCAGGCCGCGAGGCTCAGCACCAGGGCCAGCGCCAGGAGGAGGGAAAATATCTTTTTCATCACTTCGTTTCCTTTCTGTCGTATGGGGAGTTCCCCGCGGTTACTGCCCCAGAAAGACGGTATCCGCATCCTTGACGAAGTTCTCCACGCTATAACACACCAGGATCCGATCCGCGCCGATGCTCTCGGCGTACTGAGCCACAGACTGCCGGTTGTAGCGGAGATCCATCAGGTGGATCTCCTGAAACAGGTCCGTGAGGAAGGGGGCCAGGCTGTCGCTGTAGCTGTCCCGCACCACCAGCAGCGTCTCGCCGGAGGCGGCGCTGGGGTTTGTCACAATATAGAGGGGCGTGTTGCCGCCCATGAAGGAGGAGTACTTGTCCTTCTCGCTGAGGTAGCTGTCCACGTAGAGGCCGTGGGTCTCCCCCTTCACCGGGTCCTCCACCGTAATGCCCTCGCTGTCACGGTAGCGCTCGATGGTCTCCGGCCCCAGCCAGTGGACGCCGGAGGTGGAGTAGAGGGTGCCGTAGAACTGGTCGGAGGCCACCGTGGCCTCCCCCAGGGGGGCCGGGGTAAAGCCCATGGCCTCCGCCACGGCGGTGTAGCCGTAGTAGGCCCCCAGGCTGGTCCAGTGGTGGTCGGTGGCGTAGTAGATCCGCTCCTCCGCGTGGGGGTCGAGTGCGCCGTACATGTCCACCCAGTTTCCGCCGGCTGCCTTCGCCTCGTCCAGATAGGCCAGCTGGTCGAAAGACGGCGCGCCCGCCGGCAGCTTGTCCCGCCAGATCTCCGCCGCCGTGGGAATGAGGCCCACGTAGACGGGAATGTCCGTCTTGTCCGCCAGCTTCTTGATGTAGCCCAGGCCGCTCTCCGCCCGGCTGGTGTCGGTGATCTTGGAGATCAGCACGTCGCCGCAGAGGTACACGTCGTGGAACTCCCGCTTGCCCAGCAGCCACTCATACCGGGTCTTGAGCCCGATCCAGCTGTCCCGCAGGGGGAACTGGTCCGCCAGATACTTCTCCAGACCGGCGGTGAAGTCCCCCTCCCGGAGGGCCCGCCAGCTGAAAGACGGGAACTGGGCCAGCGTCCGGTTCTCCACCGGGGAGAACTCCCTGTCGGGCAGTACGATGTGCAGCACGCCGAACAGGGTCAGAAAGCCGCAGAAGAGGATGGCCGTGGCCCACTGGGATACTCGTTTCGTCATGTCACACACCTCCTTAAAAACGAAAATAGAGGAACGGGTTGTAGCTGGCGTCCACCAGGGAGGCGGTGCAGAGCACCAGCGCTCCCAGCACCAGCAGGGGCTCCAGAATGGCCTGGGTTCTCTCCCCCAGCTTGGCCCACACCCGCTTTCCAAGGGGTGTGGAGGCCGCGGTCAGAATCACCAGCATGGGCAGGTAGCTGCGCAGATAGTAGCCGGTCCCGGCGCTCCAGAGCCGCCCCTGGCCGAACATGGTCAGCAGATAGCTCCCCAGCTGGCGCAGGTCCGTGAGGTCGAAGAGGGCCCAGCCCACCAGCACGATGGCCATGGTGTAGATGTGCCGCAGCGCATTGGGGAGCTTCTCCAGCCACTTGCCCAGGAACATCCGCTCCGCCAGCATCCACACCGCGTAGTAGAGGCCCCAGAACAGGAAGTTCCACCCGGCCCCGTGCCAGACGCCGGTGAGGATCCAGACAGTGAGGATGTTGCGGATCCACTTCCACTTTGGCACCCGGTTGCCGCCCAGGGGAAAGTACACATATTCCCGGAACCAGGTGGTCAGGGAGATGTGCCACCGCTTCCAGAACTCCACCACGGACTTGGAGATGTAGGGGTAGTTGAAGTTCTCCAGGAAGTCGAAGCCGAACAGCTTCCCCAGGCCGATAGCCATGTCGCTGTAGCCGGAGAAGTCGAAGTAGATCTGGAAAGCGTAGGCGGCGATGCCCAGCCAGGCCATGGCCACCGTCAGCTCCTCCGTCCCCTTGGCCGCGTCCCACAACTGGCCAATGGCGTTGGCCAGAAGCACCTTTTTGGCCATGCCCACCGTGAAGCGGCGGATACCGGCGGTGAATTTCTCCAGATTCTCACTGCGGCTCTCCAGCTGGTCCGCCACGGACTTGTAGCGGATGATGGGGCCGGCGATGAGCTGGGGGAACAGCGTCACATAGGCGCCGAAGGTGACCGGATTCCTCTGGGCCGGGGCGTCCCGGCGGTAGACGTCGATGGTGTAGCTCATGGTCTGGAAGGTGTAGAAGCTGATGCCGATGGGCAGGGACAGGCCCAGCACCGGCAGGCCGAGGCCGGTGAGGGCGTTGATATTGGTCATCAGGAAGTCCCAGTACTTGAAGAACACCAGCAGCCCCAGGTTGCAGATCACGGACGAGGCCACCACGGCCCTGGCTCGCCTGTCGTTGCTGCGCCACTTCTCCACCAGCATGCCGTGGGTGTAGTCGACGGCGATGGAGAAGAACATGATAAGGATGTACACCGGCTCGCCCCAGCCGTAGAAGAACAGGCTGAAGATCAGCAGCACCAGATTGCGCAGCTTCAGGGGCGCAATCTTGTAGACCAGCAGGCAGGTCATGATGTAGAAGAACAGGAACGGCAGGTCGGAGAAAATCATAGGCGGCCCTTACCTCTCTTTTATGTCTCTCAAAACCGGACAGGGGGCAGCCCAGGAGAGCTGCCCCGCCATTCATTTTCTCTTAAAACAGGGCCTCAAACGTGGGGACGGCGTCCTCCATACCCTCGCCGGCGACAATCAGGGCCACCACATTGCCGTGGGTGATCACCTTGGCGGCCTGCCACGCCTCCATGGTGGCGGGGTACATCATGGTGTCGCTCATCTGGCTGTCGATGCGGTTCTGGAAGATATCCGCAACGGTCTTCGCGCCGTCGGCGTCCGCCGCCTCGGCCAGGGCGAACTCAAAGGCCTGCCCGGTGATGGCGGGCATCCGCACCACCAGCTGCTTGGTCTCCACGTCTGTGAGGCCGGGATAGTAGGTGCCCATCAGCCCCTCGTCCTCGGTGAGATCCATCATCATCGGGGCGTTGCCCTCCCCCAGGGACGCCATGTAGTCCTCGTAGTACTTGGTCAGATCGGGGGCCTGGGCGCCACTGTCGCCGCCGCTGTTGCCGCCGCAGGCGGTGAGGAGCAGAACCAGCACCAGCATTGGGGCCAGGAATTTCACAAAACGCTTCATCATCAGTACCTCCAAATATTTTTGATATGTTCCGTGTCCGCTTTTCGCGGGCTCGTCCTATTAGACGGAGGAGCGGGGAAAAGGTTCCCGCTTTTCCGCGCGTTTTTTCCAGATTATAATTTTGTCAGATGCTCCCCGGCGGAGCGCAGCATCAGCCGCTTGGTGCCCACGCCGTTGAAGGCGATTTCCACGAGGGCGTCGTTGCCCATAGGCCGCACGGACAGCACCATCCCCTCCCCGTAGGTCCGGTGGCGGACGGCGTCGCCCCCCTGGAGCTGCAATAGCGGCGCGGTATGGGCGGCGGGGGCGGTATAGCCGCTGTTCCAGACGCGGCGGGGGCGCTGGGGCCGGACGGCGGCGGGGCGCTCCTTGCCGGGCGCGGTGGAGTCGGTCCTGCCGAAAGCGCTGCCGCTCCAGCTGCTGCCGCTGTCCCAGCTGCCGCGGGCCGGGGCCTGCTCCTTGCCCTGCCAGAGGATGGGATCCTCCGGCAGCTCCTCCAGGAAGCGGGAGGGCGGGTTGTTGCTGGTGCGGCCATAGAGCATCCGCTGCCGGGCGGCGGTCATGACAAGGCGCTCCTTGGCCCGGGTCATGGCCACGTAGCACAGGCGGCGCTCCTCCTCCATGTCCTCCGGCTCCCCTATGGCCCGGGTGCCCGGGAAGACGCCCTCCTCCATGCCCACCACGTAGACGTTGGGGAACTCCAGGCCCTTGGCGCTGTGGATGGTCATGAGGGAGACACAGTCGCCGTTCTCCGGCGCGTCGTCCAGGTCGGTGTACAGGGCCACGCTGTCCAAAAAGCCCGCCAGGGACGCGTCCTCCGGATCCGTCTCCAGGAAGCCGATGATGCTGGATCGCAGCTCCCGCACGTTCTCCAGCCGGCCCCGGCTCTCCATGTCGTTCTTCTCCTCCAGGGCTTTCACGTACCCGGTCTTCTCACACACCGCGTCGTAGAAGTCCGGCAGTTCCATGCTCTCCGCCAGAGCCCGCAGCTCGGCAATGAGAGCGGTAAACGCCTGGAGCCGCCCGCCGGCGGCTTTCAGCGCCGGGTACTCCCCCGCCCGGTGCATTACGTCATAGAGGCTTGTCTCCTCCCGGGCGGCGATCTGGGCGGCTTTCTCCACGGTGGTGGGGCCGATGCCCCGGGCGGGCACGTTGATGATGCGCCGCAGGCGCAGGTCGTCGGCGCTGTTGCTCACCACGCAGAGGTAGGCCAGCATGTCTTTCACCTCGGCCCTGTCGAAGAACTTCATGCCGCCGTAGACCTTATAGGGCACGCCGTTGCGCTTGAGGGCCATCTCCAGGGCGTTGGACTGGGCGTTCATGCGGTAGAGCACCGCGCTGTCCCGCCAGTGGCCGCCCCGGCCGAAGGACTCCATAATCTTCCCGGCCACAAAGTTGGCCTCGTCGCTCTCGCTGGTGACGGTGCGCACCAGCACCTTATCCCCCGGCCCGCTCCGGGTCCAGAGGTTCTTGCCCTTGCGGCCCACGTTGTTCTTGATGACCGCGTTGGCGGCGTCCAGGATGTTCTGGCTGGAGCGGTAGTTCTGCTCCAGCCGGATGGTGCGGCAGCCGGGGTACTGCTTCTCAAAGCTGAGGATGTTCTCCAGGTCCGCCCCCCGGAAGCGGTAGATGGACTGGTCGTCGTCGCCCACCACGCAGAGGTTCTCATAGCCCCCCGCCAGCAGACGGGAGAGCTGGTACTGGAGGTAGTTGGTGTCCTGGTACTCGTCCACCAGCACATAGCGGAATTTCCTTTGATAGTGGGCCCGGACCTCCTCGTCCTGCCGCAGCAAGTGGACGGCGTAGCGGACAATGTCGTCGAAATCCACGGCGTTGGCCTCCAGCAGGCGGCGCTGGTAGCCGGCGTAGATCTCCGCGATACGGGGCAGGCGCCAGTCGTGGGAGGATCGGGCGTCCCGGGCGAACTCGTCGGGGCTCCTGTCCCTGTCCTTGGCCCGGCTGATGATGGCCAGGACGGATCGGGGTTGGAACTCCTTCTCGTTCAGGCCCATGTCCCTCACCACGTCCCGGATGACCCGGCGGCTGTCGTCGGTGTCGTAGATGGTGAAGCGGCTGTCCAGGCCGATGCCCAGTTTTTCCACGTCCCGGCGGAGAATCCGCACACAGGCGCTGTGGAAGGTGGCGGCCCAGATGTCGTGGGCGGCGGGGCCGCACATTTTCTCCAGCCGCTCCCGCAGCTCCCCGGCGGCCTTGTTGGTGAAGGTGATGGCGATGACCGACCAGGGGGCGGCGGGCTCCACCGCACAGAGGCGGATGGCCCGCTTCCAGTCCTCCGGGGCGGGCTGGTCGGGGAAGGTCTCCAGAAATTGCAGGTCCTCCTCCGTGGCCCAGTCGGGAACCTCGCCGGTGTCGCTGCCCCGGCCAAAGGTCAGCAGGTTATCCACACGGTGGATCAGAACGGTGGTCTTGCCGCTGCCGGCCCCGGCCAGCAGCAGCAGGGGGCCCTCGGTGGCCAGCACCGCCTCCAGCTGGCGGGGGTTCATTCTCTTGTAGCGGCGGGCGATGACCGCCCTGCGGGCGGCGATGTATCGATTGACAAAATCCTGCGTCATGGGTTTCTCTCTCTCTCCTGAAATACGAACCACAATATATTGTACTCCATTTTCTGCCGCCGGTCAACTGTTTCCGTGGGGGACGGACTGTCATTCAGGGGCCTCCGGCCCCTCCCGGGTCCCTTATTTTCTTTTGAGCTTCCTCCGCCCTGGGCCACTTTTTGCGCGCACAAAAAGTGGCCAAAAATGCGCGAAAGAGGACCGATGGCCCTCTTTATTACTCCGGCAAATTAAACCGGCAATTAGATAATGCCGATTTAATAAATCATAAAAAGAGCGCACACGCGGCTGGATGGCTCCCCGCGTCTGCGCTTGTTTTTTGATAAGAGATTACAGCAGATCCGCAAAGCTTTCAATGTACTGGTCGCAGATCTCCCGCATGTCCGCCCCGGTGCCCGCCATGAAGTTGTCCCGGACGCCCACCACGGTCATGCCCGCCGCCTTGGCGGCCTTGCAGGCGGAGAGAGAGTCGTCAAACAGCACGCACTCCCGGGGCCGCACCCCCAGCAGCTCCGCCACTTTCCGGAACACGTCCGGGGACTTCTTGTCCACCCCCAGCTCCTGGGCGGAGATGATCCGTTCAAAGTAGGGGAACAACCCGTGGTGCGCCAGAGCCGCCCGGTAGTGGTCCGGCACGCAGGAGGTAAATAACGCCATCCGGCGGCCCGTCTCCCGGCAGCGGACCAGGTACTCCCGGGCGTAGGGCTTCATGGGGATGTGCCGGTAGGCGTCCCCGGCCAGTTCCATCCACTCGGCGATGATCTCCTCGCAGCTCTCCTCCAGGTGGAGGTACTCCTTGGTGAACACGGCGCAGTTGGAGAGGATGGTGTGGGCCACGCCGTTGTAGTACTCCTGGGTGTAGGGGGCGTTCCGGCGGGCGAGGAAGATCCTGTCCACCTCCTGCCAGACGCCGTTGGAGTCAATGAGGGTGCCGTCCAGGTCGAAAATCAGCATCACGGTGTTCCTCCGGGGATGTGTTTTCCCCATTGTACCACGGCGGGGCGGCTTTTGCAACGGAAAAGGGCCCCTCCCACGGGGACCGGCCCGCGGCCAACGGCAAAAAATCCAAAATCTTTATAAATTCTTAAAGACGGCGGGAAAATTTTCTGGTATACTGTTGCAGTGAAAGAAGCTTCCGCCGCCGCTGGCGGCGCGATCATCGGGAGGTGTCCCATGCCGAAAAAAGTCTGTCTTCTCAACGACTCCTTTCCCCCCGCCATCGACGGCGTGGCCAACGCGGTGGTGAACTACGCCCGGATCATCCAGGGCGGGCTGGGCAGCGCCGTGGTGGCGGTGCCCGAGTACCCGGACGTGGTGGACGACTACCCATTTCCGGTGCTGCGCTACCGCAGCGTGGACACCACCAAGCTGGTGGGCTACCGGGCGGGCTACCCCTTCAGCGTGCGGACGCTGGAGGCCCTGAAGGAGGCCGGGCCGGATATCATCCACTCCCACTGTCCCGTCATGTCCAACGCCATGGCCCGGACGCTGCGGGAGCAGATGGACGTGCCCATGGTCTTCACCTACCACACCAAGTTTGATATTGACATCCGCAACGCCATCTCCGGCCAGATCCTCCAGCAGGCGGCTATTAAGCTCCTGGCGGACAACATCTCCGCCGCCGATGAGGTGTGGGTGGTGAGCCGGGGGGCCGGGGAGAACCTGCGCGGCCTGGGCTACGAGGGGGGCTACGTGGTGATGGAAAACGGCGTGGACTTTCCCAGAGGCCGGGTGCCGGAGGCGGAGGTCCAGGCCCTCCGGGAGGAGTGGGGCATCGCGCCGGAGACGCCCGTGTACCTCTTTGTGGGGCGGATGATGTGGTACAAGGGCATCCGCATCATCCTGGACGCCCTGGCGGCGCTGAAGGCCCAGAGGAAGCCATTCCGGATGCTCCTGGTGGGCGACGGCATGGAGCGCCGGGAGATGGAGGACGCTGTAAAGGAATTAAACCTAACAGATGTCTGCACCTTCACCGGGGCCGAGCGGGATAGGCAGCGGCTGCGGGCCTACTTCTGCATGGCGGATCTGTTCCTGTTTCCCTCCACCTTCGACACCAACGGCATCGTGGTGCGGGAGGCGGCGGCCTGCGGCCTGGCCAGCGCTCTGATAACGGGCTCCTGCGCCGCCGAGGGCGTCACGGACGGGGTGGACGCCTTCCTCATGGAGGAGAACGCCGCCTCCCTGACGGCCCTGCTGGAGCGGGTGGGCCAGGATAGGGGCCTTCTCCGCGCCGTGGGCCAGGGGGCCATGGACCGGCTCTACCTCAGTTGGGAGGACAGCGTCCGCCGGGCCTGGGAGCGCTACGGCGTGGTGGAGGAGAACTACCGGCGGGGCCTCTCCGGGCGGAACCTGGAGTGGTCCGACGAACTGTACAACGTCATGAGTGATCTGTGCGAGGGCATTGAGCTGGCCCGGGATCTGCGAAGCGTCCACCGCCGCCGCCGGCAGCAGCGCCGGCGCAGGTGGGAGGAGCGTGGCTGAGCCGCCGCTTTTTCCGTAGACAAGCGGGAAAAGATGTGATATACTCTGCTGTACAGCAAAATTTGGCTTGATAGGAGGGGGGAACCCTATGCGGATCCAGGTATTGGGCGTGGGGTTTGACAATATGACGCTGGATCAGGCGGCGGCCGAGGGCGTCCGCCTGATGAACACGGAAGGGGTCCACTACGCCGTGACCCCCAACCCGGAGATCGTGGAGATCTGCCGGGAGGACCCCGAGGCCGCCGCGGCGGTGAACGGCGCGGATCTGGTGCTGGCCGACGGCATCGGCGTCATCTACGGCGCCAAAATCCTGGGCACGCCCCTGAAGGGCCGGGTCACCGGCATCTCCTTTGCCCAGGCGCTGATGGAGCGCATGGCGGGGAGCGACAAGTCCCTGTTCCTCCTGGGGGCCAAGCCCGGCGTGGCGGAGAAGGCGGCGGAGAACCTCCGCCGGCAGTATCCGGGTTTGAATATCGCGGGCACCCACGATGGGTATTTCCAGGAGGACGGCCCGGTGGCGGAGGCCATCCGGGCGAGCGGCGCGGACGTGGTGTTTGTCTGCCTGGGCGCGCCCAAGCAGGAGAAGTGGATGCGCCAGAACGGCGCCGCCAGCGGCGCCCAACTGCTGGTGGGCCTGGGGGGCTGCCTGGACGTGTTCTCCGGGGAGGTCGAGCGGGCCCCGGAGGTGTTCCAGCGGCTGGGCCTGGAGTGGTTCCACCGGCTGGTGACCAACCCCAGCCGGATTGGCCGGATGATGAAGCTGCCCCTGTTTTTGGTCCACGTCATACAGGAGAAGTGGGCATGAGAGGCGGGTGCGGGCGCTGCTCCGATACGCTCCTTCGGTGAGAAGAGGATGCCGTTACCGGGTGTGAAATATAGATTCCGCACTGGGTTGGCAGGGAGAATAAAGTTCTTTTTGATACTTTTTCTTTCAAGAAAAAGTATGGAAAAGGGAGCGCATTGCGCCCCCTTCGCCCGCTATGTACCGTCAGTCGCACCCGCAGCCGCAGCCGTTGTTGCCGCCATTGCAGCACCCGCAGCCGTTGCTGCCGCCATTGCAGCAGCCGCAGCCGTTGTTGCCGTTCCAGCTGCCGTGGTTGCAGCAGCAGCACAGCACGATCACAATCAGGATGATCCACAGGCAGCAGCAGTCGTTTCCGTTGTTCCACATAGATTTCGTCACCTCTCTTGTCAGTCTGCACTATCCTATGTGGCGGCGGGACGGAATGTAGCTTGCCCATAAAAATAATTTTGCCGCCGGCGATCCGGCGGCGGCCCCACACCGAAGCAAAAAGGAGGAGTTCGCTCCATGATGAACGACGATCGCAGCCACACCACCAGTTGGGACGCCAGGGAGGTCCGGCGGCAGGCCGCCTCCGGCCAGAGCCGGCCCCGGTCCGATTCCGCCCCCCAGGGCACGGCCAAAAAGAAAAAGAAGAAGAAAAAGAAGCGGATGAATCCGATCCTCGCCATCGTCATCTGGGTGGTGATTGTGGCGGTGTCCTCCATGGTCTTTGCCAGTGTAGGCTGGATGCTGGCCAACGACTTCTGCTCCCTCAATAAAAACGGCGGCGTCTACGAGGAGATCTCCTTCAAGGTCGAGGAGGACTGGATCAAGGAGGTTGTGACGGAGACCAACGAGGACGGCGAAACCGAGGAGGTCACCTACTACGACATGGACAAGGTGGCCGGCGCCCTGAAGGAGAAGGGCCTTATCCAGTACAAGTGGTTCTTCCGCCTGTTCGCCTGGTTCTACCACGGCGACAGGAAGATTGAGGAGGGCACCTATACCCTGAATACACAGATGGACTACATGGCCCTGATCCGCTATATGCGGCCCACCACCAGCGACGCCAAGGCGGAGACGGTGAACGTGACGATCCCAGAGGGCTACTCCGTGGCCCGGATCATCGACCTGCTGGCGGAGAACGGCGTGGGCACGGTGGAGGATTTGACGGAGACCGCCGCAAATTACGTCTTTGAGGACTACGACTTTGTGGACAACACGGACCTGGGCAATGCCAGCCGGCTGGAGGGCTATCTGTTCCCGGACACCTACAACTTCTATGTGGGCGGCCGGCCCGAGCGGGCGTTCAAGTCCATGCTCTCCAACTTCAAATCCAAGGTGCTGGACAACGGCGAGCTGGTGGAGCTCTTTGAGGCGGCGGAGGCCCGGGGCTACGATCTGAGCAAGATTATCAATATTGCCTCCCTGATTGAGCGGGAGACCGACGGCAGCGACCGGGCCAACATCTCCTCCGTCATCTATAACCGCCTGGAGAACGACGGGGAGACCCACTATCTGCTGCAAATCGACGCGTCCCTGGTCTACGCCGCCGGGCGTGAGATCACCCAGGCGGACTACACCGGCCTGGATAGCCCTTATAATCTGTATCTCCACACCGGACTGCCCCCCACTCCCATCTGTAATCCGGGCCTCTCCTCCATCGGCGCGGCCCTCAGCCCCGCGAGCACCAAGTACTACTTCTATGTGAAGGGCGCCGACGGCAAGCACATCTTCAACGAGACCCTGGCCGGCCACAACCGCACCCTTGCCCAGTTAGGCGGCTAGTTACTTTTTCTTGAAAGAAAAAGTAACCAAAAAGAACTTTTACTCTCGCTCTGCGGTGCCTGCCGCGGGGCGGTGCGGCCGCACGGTGACGGTACTGCGCGGGAGGAGGGGAGCAAAGGATGTTGCGGAGGAGGAAGCCCGAGCTCCTCGCCCCGGCGGGGGACATGGAGCGGCTGAAAATGGCGGTGCTCTACGGCGCGGACGCCGTGTATCTGGCGGGCAGCAGCTTTGGGATGCGCTCCTTCGCGGGGAATTTCTCTCCGGAGGAGCTGCCCCGGGCGGTGGAATTCGCCCACAGCCATGGCGTCCGGGTCCATGTTACCGTCAACACCATGCCCCGCAATGGGGAGGTGGACGCCCTGCCCGCCTGGCTGGAGCTGCTGGACGGCAGCGGCGTGGACGCCCTCATTGTGGCGGATATGGGGGCCTTCACCCTGGCGGGGCGATACGCCCCCCGCTGTGAGCGCCATATCTCCACCCAGGCCAGCGTGTCCAACTACGCCGCCGCCCGGGCCTGGTACGATCTGGGGGCTAAGCGGGTGATTCTGGCCCGGGAGCTGAGCCTGCGGGAGATCCGGGAGATCCGGGAGCGGACCCCGGCGGACCTGGAGCTGGAGGCCTTCGTCCACGGGGCCATGTGCGTCAGCTACAGCGGCCGGTGCGTCCTCTCCAACTATATGACCGGCCGGGACGGCAGCCGGGGGGAGTGCGCCCAGCCCTGCCGCTACAAGTACTATCTTATGGAGGAGAAGCGGCCCGGGGAGTATTTCCCCGTCATGGAGGACGGGAAAGGCAGCTACATCCTCAACTCCCGGGACATGTGCATGATCGACCATGTGGGGGAGCTGATGGACGCGGGCCTGGACAGCCTCAAGATTGAGGGGCGGGCCAAGAGCGCCTACTACGCCGCCATTGTCACCGGGGCCTACCGCCACGTCATCGACGATGTGTGGGCCGGACGGCCCGCGGACCCCGTCTGGCGGGACGAGGTGGAGCACGTGAGCCACCGGGTGTATTCGACAGGCTTCTACTACGGCTATCCCGGCCAGTTCTATGAGGATGCCCGGTACATCCGGGACTGGCAGGTGGTAGCGCTTGTCACCGATTGCGACACAGCGGGTCTCGCCACTCTGACGCTGCGGAACAAGTTCGCCGCCGGGGATACCCTGGAGCTGGTGGGGCCGGACACAAAGCCCTTCGCCTTTCAGGTCCCCCTGATGGAGGACATGGACGGCCTGCCTCTCCGGGAGCCGAAGACCCCGCGGATGGCGTTCAAAATGCGGTTGCCGGAGCCCGTCCCTGCCTGGAGCATCCTGCGGGCGGCCCGGAACTTGTCGCCGAAAGCATAGACAGGAGCGCGGCCCCGCGCCGCGCTGTTTCTATAAAACGACTGAATCAGGAGGTACATACCTTGAGAAGAACCGATCGGGAGCGTGACGCCGCTTTTGCTTGGGCGGTGTTCGACAAAGCGCCCTATGCCGTGCTGTCCATGTACGATGGGGAGGGGGGCTACGCCGTACCCGTCTCTCCGGCGCGAGTGGGGGAGAAGGTCTACTTCCACTGCGCCTGTGAAGGGAAAAAGGTTGCCTGCCTGGTGCGCTGGCCCCAGGTGACGCTGACGGCGGCGGAGGTCACCGGCCTCGCCCATTTCTCCGTCAACTACCGCTCCGCCAATATCCGGGGCCGTGCCGTGCGGGTGGAGGACGAGGACGAGAAGTGGGCGGCTCTGGAGGCCATCACGCGGAAATACTGTCCGAAGGACATGGCCGGCTTTGAGAAGTACGCCGCCGCCATGATGGCCAAAACGGCGGTGTACCGGGTAGATGTGGCGGAAATCACCGGGAAGGAGCGGACCGCAACTTGAAAAAGGCACTGAAAATCGCCTTTTGTGTCCTGCTGGCCCTGGTGCTGGCGGTGGGCGGATATGTGGCCTACGTATTTCTGGACTATTACCGGCTGGAGGACAGCCTGCCGCTGGAGGTGGCGTCCGCCGGCGGCGCGGCGGAGGGCGATCTCACGGCGGGGGAGACCTATCGGATTGCCTCCTACAACGTGGGCTTCGGGGCCTACAGCGACGACTACAGCTTCTTCATGGACGGCGGCGCCGAGAGCCGGGCCCGGTCCGCAGAGGGGGTCTGCGAGAACCTGGGCGGCGCCGTGGAGGCGGTCACCGCGCTGGAACCGGATTTTCTGCTGATGCAGGAGATTGACGTGGACGGCACCCGCAGCCACCACATCGACGAGCTGGCGTACATAGAGGAGCAGCTGAATGGGCGTTATGTAAACTGCGTGTTCGCACAGAACTACGACAGCCCCTACCTCTTCTGGCCGCTGACCGAGCCCCACGGAGCCAACCAGGCGGGGCTTGCGGTGTTTTCCAGCCGGCCCATCGATTCCGCTTTCCGGCGGAGCCTGCCCATTGAGGGCGGCTTCATGAAGCTGCTGGATCTGGATCGGTGCTACTCCGTCCAGCACATCCCAGCGGCGGGCGGGAAGGAGCTGGTGCTCTACGACCTGCACCTCTCCGCCTACACCAGCGACGGCACCATCGCCAACGACCAGCTGGAGATGCTCTTTGCCGACATGCTGGCGGAATATGAGAAAGGGAACTGGTGCCTCGCCGGAGGCGACTTCAACAAGGACCTGCTGGGGGACGGCGGAAAAACCTTCGGCGTCACCGGGCCGGACTACACCTGGGCCCAGCCCATCCCGGCGGAGATCATCCCGGTGGGGCTTTCCATCGTAGCGCCCTTTGACGGGGAAAACCCGGTGCCCTCCTGCCGCAACGCCGACCGGCCCTACGGGGACGACGACTTCTGTGTCACCGTGGACGGGTTCATCGTCTCTGCCAACGTGGAGGTGTTGGAGGCCAAGGTGGCGGACACCGGCTTCCGCTGGAGCGACCACAACCCGGTGTATCTGGATTTTGCGCTGAGATGAGAAGGGGGACAGCAATGCTTGATTTTTTACTGAACTATGTGACGCTTGCGATAGCAATTATCGCTTTTGCCGCGGGGATCCTCATACTGATTTTGGGACGCAGGAAGCTGTCCCGCCCCGTCAAGCTGTTGCTGATCATCTTGCTGGTTGTTCTGGCGCTGTACCTCGCTTTTATTCTGTGGCTTGTCATAGGGATGGGCAGTAACCATGCCCCTCCTGGGGTGTCAGGACCATATATGCCCGTCCAAACCTCGGCCCGCCGGTTCCCGGCGGGCTTTTTCTATGCCCCCGCCCCCGTTCCGACAGGAAATCTCCCCCGGACAGGGCTATACTAGTCCCTGCCGGGAGAAAGACGGAAGGAGGAGAAGCGGATGGTGGTCTATCTGGACGAGGCGTTCCTGCTGAATTTTCTGGCCGACGCCCTGGCGCTGTACGTGACGGCCCGGGTGTCCGGACTGGCGGTGCGGCGGGGGAGGCTGCTGGGGGCGGCGGCGATCGGCGGTACATACGGCGCTCTCTGCGCCCTGCCGGCGCTGGGAGCCCTGGGCGGCACGCTGCCGGCCCTGCTGGCGGCGGCGGGGCTGGTGTATCTGGCCTACGGGAGGCAGGGGACCTTTCTGCGGCAGCTGCTGCTGTTCTTCCTACTCTCCTGCACCATGTGCGGCGCCGTGGTGGGGGCGGGACAGGCGCTCCGATCCGGCGGCGCCGCGTTTTTGCAGAGCCTGGACTGGCGGGTGTTCTTCCTGGCCGGGGGCGGCTGCTTCCTTATGCTGTCGGTGACCTTCCGGGGCGGGGCCCGCCACGCGACTGCGGGGCGGCTCTGCCGGGCGCTGGTGGAGCGAAACGGCCGCCGGGCCTCCCTGACGGCCCTGCTGGACACCGGCCACACCCTCACCGACGGCCTCACCGGCGCGCCGGTGCTGACGGTGTACTGCGCCGCCCTGGACGCCCTTTGGACGCCGGGGGAGCGGGAGATCCTCTCCCGCCTGGAGCGGGAGGGCCCGGCGGCGTGTCTTTCACGCCTGGGGGCCGGCTTCCGGCTGCTGCCCTACCGGGCGGTGGGCGTCAGCGGGGGACTGCTGCTGTGCTTCACGGCGGATCGGGTGACCATAGACGGCAGGGAGCTGGGGAGTATCACGGTGGCCCTGTCGCCCACGGCGGTATCCGGGGGCGGGGCCAATGCCCTCTGGGGCGGAGAAAGGGAGGCGCGGCATGCGGCATAAGTGGAAAATCGCCCTGTGGCGGATCCTGATCCGGCTGGGACTTCTGCCGCCGGAGGCCATCTGCTACATCGGCGGCAGCGACACTCTGCCCCCGGCCCTGAGCCGGGAGGAGGAGGCGGAGATCCTTGCCCGCCTGGACGCCGGGGAGGAGGACGTGCGCCAGATCCTCATCGAGCGGAATCTGCGGCTGGTGGTGTACATCGCCCGACGGTTTGAGAACACAGGAATCAACATTGAGGACTTGATCTCCATCGGCACCATCGGCCTTATCAAGGCCATCAACACCTACCGCACGGACAAGAACATCAAGCTGGCCACCTACGCCAGCCGGTGCATTGAAAATGAGATTCTGATGTACCTCCGCAAGAGCGCCTCCCAGCGCAGCGAGGTGAGTCTGGACGAGCCGCTGAACACCGACTGGGACGGCAATGAGCTGCTGCTCAGCGACGTGCTGGGCACGGACCCGGACGTGGTGATGCGGCCCATTGAGGCGGACGTGGATAGGCAGCTTTTGAGCGCGGCCATTGCCAAGCTGTCGGACAGGGAGCGGGAGATCATCACCCTGCGCTTCGGCCTGAACGGGCACAAGGAGCAGACCCAGAAGGAGGTGGCCGACAGGCTGGGCATCTCCCAGTCCTACATCTCCCGGCTGGAGAAGCGGATCATCTGCCGGCTGAAGCGGGAGATTCTGAGGATGAGCTGATACTTTTTCTTGAAAGAAAAAGTATCCAAAAAGAACTTTAAACTCGCTCCTGACATGCTGCGATACCAACATTTCCGCACGGTGACGATGTGCCAATCTATTAGTACGAACAACAACGCCCGGAGGACGCTATCCCTCCGGGCGTTTCTGCGATGGGCCGGGAAAAGAGCGGGAGACCCCGGGAATTCTCCCGTTTTCCGGCGGCGGCCTTTCGGCCGGCGTCCGAAAGGCGCTCTCCATGTTGTTTTAGAAATTTTCACGATATTTTTATTGACAATTCGACACAAAACAGATATAGTATCCATTGCCTATTTCCGGCAGGGGAAAAGAAAAGCCCCGCGGGGAACAGGCAATTTTCTACGCCCAAACGGGCAAATATTCAGAAAAGGAATGGGGGAGGATAAATGTCCAAAGAGCTGATCCGTCTGTCGGACTGCGTTATGTCCTATGGCGACGACATCGTGCTTGACCACATCAATCTCTACATCAATGACAAGGAGTTCCTCACGCTGCTGGGCCCCAGCGGGTGCGGCAAGACCACCACGCTTCGTATCATTGGCGGTTTTTTGTCGCCCACCTCTGGGGACGTTTTATTTGACGGCCAGCGCATCAACGATGTGCCGCCCCACAAGCGGCTGGTCAACACGGTGTTTCAGCGCTACGCGCTGTTCCCGCACCTGAACGTGTTCGAGAACGTGGCCTTCGGCCTGCGGATGGGCCAGACCGTCCTGGACAAGGACGGCGGCCGCCACAAGGAGAAGGTGCCCGAGGATGAGATCCGCGCCAGAGTTCTGGAGATGCTGGAGATCGTGAACCTGAAGGGATATGAGAAGCGGCCTGTGACCGCCCTGTCCGGCGGCCAGCAGCAGCGGGTGGCCATCGCCCGCGCCCTGGTGAACCGGCCCAAGGTCCTGCTCTTAGACGAGCCCCTGGGGGCGCTGGATATGCGCCTGCGCAAGGACATGCAGCAGGAGCTGAAGCGCATTCAGCAGGAGATGGAGATCACTTTCGTCTACGTGACCCACGACCAGGAGGAGGCCCTGGCCATGTCCGACACCGTGGTGGTCATGGACGGCGGCCGCATCCAGCAGATCGGTACTCCCGAGGACATTTATAACGAGCCCAGGAACGCCTTTGTGGCGGACTTCATCGGCGAGAGCAACATCATCGACGGCGTCATGTGCGCCGACGGGGTGGTGGAGATCTTCAACCGGAAGTTCCAGTGCCTGGACGGCGGCTTTGAGAAGGACGAGGCCGTGGACGTGGTCATCCGGCCCGAGGATGTGGATATCGTCCCCGAGGACCGGGGCCAGCTGAAGGGCACCGTCACCGCCGTCACCTTCAAAGGGGTCCACTACGACACCATCGTGGACTTCTACGGCTTCAAGTGGCTGATTCAGACCACCGACTTCTGCCCCGTGGGCAGCCACATCGGCATCAAGATTGACCCCGACGGCTTCCACGTCATGAAGAAGAGCAAGTACTCCGGCATGTTCGGCGACTATTCGTCCTATTCCGAGGAATATGACGAGCTGGATGAGGAGGCGGCGGACGGAGATGAAGAATAAGCGCTCCCTCTTCGCCGTCCCCTATGTGGTCTGGATGGCAATCTTTGTGGTCATCCCCATCGTCATCATGCTGGTCTACTCCCTCACCGTCACCGTGTCCACGGAGACGGGGGAGGCCATGGAGTTCACCCTGGAGAACTTCACCGGCATGGGGCTGTACGTCAGCGTGTTCACCCGGTCCTTCTGGCTGGCCCTCATTGCCACGGCGGTGTGCCTCCTTATCGGCTATCCGGTCAGCTACATGATGGCCCGGGAGGGGGAGGGCTTCCAGCGGGTGGCCATGGCGCTGATCATGCTGCCCATGTGGATGAACTTCCTGCTGCGCACCTACTCCTGGATGTCCATCCTGGAGAACAACGGCCTTCTGAACCAGCTGTTTCGGAAGCTGGGTGTCATCGCCCTCTACAACAGTATGACCGGCCGGAATATCGAGTACTTCCAGATGATCCGCACCCCCGGCGCGGTGGTGCTGGGCATGGTGTACAACTATCTGCCCTTCATGATTCTGCCTATCTACTCGGTGCTGAGCAAGATGGATAAGTCCCTGGTGGAGGCGGCCCAGGACCTGGGGGCCGACACCGTGAACGTGTTCCGCCGAGTGACCCTGCCCCTGTCCCTGCCGGGGGTCCTCTCCGGGGTGACCATGGTGTTCGTCCCCTCGGTGTCCACCTTCGCCATCTCCCGGCTGCTGGGCGGCGGCACCTCCATGATGCTGGGCGACCTCATTGAGAACCAGTTCCTGGGCGGCGCCTACAACCCCCATCTGGGGGCCGCCATCTCCATGGTGATGATGGTCATTGTGGTGATTTGTATGCTCGTCATGAACCACTTTGGCGAGGGCAATGAACAGGCGGTGATGCTATGAGAAAGCAGCGCCGCGCCGGAGGCCGGGCCCTGATCGGCCTCGTGTTCCTGTTCCTGTATCTGCCCATCTTCCTGCTGATCTTCTTCTCCTTCAACGCCGGGGACTCCTCCGCCGTGTGGCAGGGGTTCTCCCTGAAGTGGTATGGGGAGCTGTTCCACAACCGGTTGGTGATTGAGAGCGTGGCCACCACCCTGCTGGTGTCCCTGCTGGCCACCCTTATCTCCACCGTGGCGGGCACCTTCGCCGCCATCGGCATCTACAGCCTGTCCCGGAAGTGGCGGGACCCCATCCTGGTGGTCAACGACATCCCCATGATGAACGCGGACATCGTCACCGGCGTCAGCCTGTGCCTGTTCTTCGTGGCGTTCTTCAATGGCTGGGGCGGCTTCGCCAGGTGGTTCAACGGCGTCCAGAGCGCCGTGGAGCTGCCCACCCGCCTGACATTGGGCCTGGGGACCCTGCTGATTGCCCATGTGTGCTTCAACATCCCCTACGTCATCCTGAACGTGGCGCCGAAGCTGCGCCAGATGGACAGAAATCTGGTGGATGCGGCCCAGGACCTGGGCTGCACATGGATGCAGGCGTTCTGGAAGGTGATTCTGCCGGAGATCAAGCCCGGCATCGTCTCCGGCGCGCTGATCGCTTTCACCATGTCGGTGGACGACTTCGTCATCTCCTACTTCACCGCCGGATCCTCCACCCAGACCCTGGCCATGACCATCTACGGCATGACCAAGAAGCGGGTGACGCCGGTGATCAATGCGGTGTCCACCCTCATGTTCCTGGCGGTGCTGATCATTCTGGTCATCAACAACATCCGTGAGGCCCATCAGGCCAAGATCGCCGCGAAGCGGGCCAGCTTCGAACCGGTGCGCCAGCCCCGGTGGGTGGAGCAGGCACGGGAGTGGCTGGGCACCCGGAGGGGGAGGGCCTTCCGCCGGGCCGCCGCCCTGGCGGCCTGCGTGGCCTTTGTGGTGACGGTGGTATCTCTGACCGCCTTTACCACCAGCCAGCCGGTGGTGAACGTGTGCTCCTGGGGCGAGTATATCGACGAG
Organism: uncultured Oscillospiraceae bacterium; assembly: GCA_947630395.1. Classification (GTDB taxonomy): domain Bacteria; phylum Bacillota; class Clostridia; order Oscillospirales; family Oscillospiraceae; genus Pelethomonas. The sequence continues at coordinate 9,010 of CANRHK010000004.1, read as the reverse complement.
GACCTGATCGACGAGTTCGAGGAGGCCACCGGCATCCGGGTCAACTATCAGACCACCGACTCCAACGAGACCATGTACTCCCTGCTGGAAAACGGCGGCGCGGACTACGACGTGGTGGTACCGTCGGACTACATGATCTCCCAGCTTATTGAGGAGGATATGCTGGAGGAGCTGGACTACAGCCAGATCCCCAACTTCTCCCAGATCGACGACCGCTTCAAGAACCTGCCCTACGACCCGGAGAACAAGTACACCGTGCCCTACACCTGGGGCACCGTGGGCATCATCTACAACACCACCATGGTGGACGAGGAGATCGACAGCTGGTCCTGCCTGTACGACGACAAGTACGCCGGGCAGGTGCTGCTCATCAACAACTCCCGGGACGCCCTGGGCATCGCCCTCATGTACCTGGGCTACTCGGTGAATACCACGGACGAGGCGGAGATCCGGGAGGCATACGCCCTCATTGAGGACGCCGCCCGGCGGGGTGTGTACCAGGGCAAGGTCATGGACGAGGTGTTCCAGACCATGGAGGGCGGCAACGCCGCCATCGCCACCTACTACGCCGGTGATTATCTTGTCATGCTGGAGAACAACGAGGACCTGGCCTTCGTGGTGCCCAAGGAGGGCTCCAACTGGTTCGTGGACGCCATGTGCGTGCTGAAGGACGCGCCCCACTTCGACAACGCCATGAAGTGGATCAACTTCTTGGCCTCCAAGGAGTGCAACCTGCGGAACATGGACTACATCTGGTACGCCAGCCCCAACAAGGAGGCCCTGGAGGAGTACCCGGCGTGGTACGAGGAGCAGTACGAGGAGGAGCTGGATCCGGAGATCTACGAGATCATGGCCGCCCCCGACGAGGTCCTGGACCGCTGCGAGATGTACGTCTGCCTGCCCCAGGAGACGCGGAAGCTCTATAATGACCTGTGGATCCAGCTGGGCATTGACTGACGGCAAAAACGGCAAAAAAGAGCAGAGGCGAGCGCCTCTGCTCTTTTTACATGCTGTCGGCCGGCGGTTACCGGCGATAGATCAGCCCCACCATGTTGGGGCCTGTGTTGATGCCGATGACGCAGCCCACATGATATTCCGTCATGGGCGGCTGGTCCATCTTTTCGGCGCAGGCGGCCCTGACGGCTTCATAGGCCTCCTGGTTGTTGCCGTAGACGATGGCGTAATTGCTGCCGGGCTTGCGCTCCCTGAGGCAGGTGTCCAGAAGGGCCTGGTAGGCCTTGTGTTCGCCCCTGGCCTTGCCGATGATCTTGGCCTCGCCGTCCTCGAAGGTGATCAGGGGCTTCAGGCCGATGGCGTCCCCCAGGAAAGCGGCGGCGGGGGAGATGCGGCCAGACTTCTTCACGCACTTCAGATTCAGGGGCACGAAGAGGGGCCGGGCGTGGTCTACCCAGTCCCGGATATGCGCGATGACGGCGTCGGGCTGGGCGCCCTCCCGGACCATTTGGGCGGCCTCGATGACGGGGATGCCGTAGCCCATGGAGTAGGTGCCGGAGTTGATGAGGTGGATGCGGAAGCTGTCCTTTGCCTCCGGGTGGTCCTCGTAGAACATGTCCCGGCTGATGCACCCGGCCTGATAGGTGCCGGAACCCTTGGCGTTGATGGAGGTGTGGATGAGGTCGGTGAAGCCGGCCCTCCAGGCCCCCTCAAAGAGCTCGGTGTACAGGTGAGAGGCCACCTGGGCGGAGACAGGCAGCTCGGCGGAGGAGTCCAGAATCTTGTAGAGCTCCTGGGGGGTCATGTCGATGCCGTCCCGGTACTCCTTGCCTTCATACAGGAGAGTGAGAGGGAGGACGGAGATGCCGAGCCCGTCACAGTAGTTTTGGGGAATGTCGGCGGTGGAGTCGCTGGAAATTTTGATTTTGACCATGGGGTGGTGTCCTTTCGAGCATTTTATGTACGATGTACCGGCGGCGCGTGATGCCGCAGTTTTTCCTTCTCATCTATATCACGCCGGTGGGTTGTCTGTCAAGTATATTTTCTCCAAATCAGGGAGGAAGAATCATTTCCAGGCTGTGAGAGAGGCCTCATACCGCCGGTTGGCGGCCTCCCAGTCGATGAAGCGGAACCAGCAGCGGACATAGGCGGCGATATCGAAGTGGTTCATGGTGAAGTAGGCGTGCTCCCACAGATCCACCCCCAGGATGGGTGAGACGGAGTTCAGATCCACAGCCAAGTTGTTGGGGGTGATCACCAGGTGGATCCCCTTCCGGCCCTCGGAGACCAGCCAGAGCCAGTTGGAGCCGACGGCGCTCTGGGCCGCCTCCACCATCAGCTGGCGGAAAGCGTCGATGGAGCCGTAGGTGGTGACGAGGGCCTGGGTGAGGGGGTTGATGGGCGGGGCGCCGGCGGCGGTGCAGACGCAGCCGAAGTAGAACTGGTGGTTGAACACCAGGCCGGCGGTGTCCCGGAGGACGCTGAGCTGATCCGGCGGGAGGGCGATCTTCTCCGTGAGGAGCTGGCGCAGATCCAGGCCGGTGAGCCGGTGGGCCACCACCAGTTTGTTGAGCCGGTACACCGCGTCGGTGTAGTATTGGTCGTGGTGGAAGTAGAGGGTGTTGGCGTCACAGTAGGGCATCAGGGCGGCGTAGCTGTAGGGCAGTGCGTCGGACTGGAAGGGGAAAGTCTGGTTCATTCCAAGTCTCCTTCTCAGATATGATATACCCAGTATATGCGCCCGTGGGGGAAAAGTTAAATGTGGATTTGAAAGTCCCCGAAGTCAAACACGCCGCCCCCAGGAGCAGGTAGCTGTGGGCCTCCTCCCAGTGCCGGTATTCGCTGATGGCCCAGGTGCCGCCGTCGATTTCTTCGATGGTAAACCAGTTTGACATGTTTCCTCCCGCAAGAAGAAAAAGGGCGCCTGGGGCCTCCGGCCCCAGGGCACCCAATGTAAGTGGGCTTATCCTTTTACCAGATTCTCCCCCACAGTGAAAATATCCCCCGCGCCGACGGTGAGAATCAAGTCCCCCGGCCGGGCGGTCTCCCGCAGCACCCGCTCGGTGTCCTGGAGGGTGGGGCAGAAGATACTGCCTGGGATCTGTGCCGCCAGATCGGCGGAGGAAATGCCAATGGTGTTTTGCTCCCGGGCGGCGTAGATCTCCGCCAGCACCACCAGGTCCGGCACCTTCATCTCCCGGACGAAGTCGTCAAAGAGGGATTTTGTGCGGGTGTAGGTGTGGGGCTGGAAAGCGCAGATCACCCGCTCATAGCCCAGACTCATGGCGGTCTCCAGCAGGGCGTGGAGTTCGGCGGGGTGGTGGGCGTAGTCGTCGTAGACCTCCGCGCCGTGGTAGGAGCCCTTGTGCTCGAAGCGGCGGCCGGTGCCGGAGAAAGCCGCCAGACCGGCCCTTACGGCCTCGCCCTTCACACCCAGCACATAGGAGGCGGCTGCCGCGGCCAGGGCGTTGTACACGTTGTGCCGCCCCGGCACGCGGAGGGACAGGTGGGTGTAGAACTCCCCATCCACCACCACGTCGAAGTCGGGCATGCCCTGATGCCAGGTGAGGTCCACGGCGCGGCACTCCGCGCCCTCCGAGAGGCCGAAGGTGAAGAGCGTCATGCCCTTGAGAGCGTCCATGGCGCCGGGGTCGTCGGCGTTGGCCACAATCCGGCCGTCCGGCGGCACCAGCCCCGCAAAGCGGCGGAAGGACGCCTTGATGTCGTCCAGATCCTTGAAAAAGTCCAGGTGGTCGGCCCCCACGTTCAGCACTACCGCCACGGTGGGGAAGAAGTAGAGAAAGCTGTTGCGGTACTCGCAGGACTCCAGGATGATGGTGTCGCCCTTGCCCACCCGGTAGCCGCTGTGGAGCATGGGCAGGGTGCCGCCGATCATGACAGTGGGGTCCTGGCCGGCGGCCATGAAGATGTGGGTGCACATGGAGGTGGTGGTGGTCTTGCCATGGGTGCCGGAGATACACAGGGCGTTCTCATACTGCTGCATGATGGCGCCCCAGGCCTCCGCCCGCTCGAAGACGGGGATGCCATTGGCCCGGGCGGTGGTGATCTCCGGGTTATCGTCGTGGATGGCGGCGGTGCGGATCAGGAACTCCGCGCCATGGATGGCCTGGCCAGAGTGGCCGATGGCCACGGGAATGCCCAGGGAGCGGAGGTGGTCCACCACCGGGCTTTCATGCATGTCGCTGCCCTGGACCAGGAGGCCCATGCCGTGGAGTACCTCGGCCAGGGGGGACATGGAGACGCCGCCGATGCCGGACAGATGGACCCGCCGGCCGGGGGCGATGTAGTGCTGAATCAATGTATCAATATGGAGCATAGGAATAGATCCTTCCCAAAACGGCGGAAGCCGGTATTTGCCTTTTTTGCAATTTTATATTATACTATAGGAAATCGCTTTACGCAACCGGTATTTGTAGTAATACTATGGCTGATTTTCAGGAAAAATAATCTTGAGACGGAAATTTTGATGAAGCGGGGTGAGGCCGGTGCGGGAACTGCCTGCTGAGGTACGTGAAATCATGGCGCGGCTGGAGGCCGCGGGCTATGAGGCCTGGTGCGTGGGCGGCGCGGTGCGGGATATGCTGCTGGGGCGGACGCCCGGGGACTGGGACGTGACCACCGGCGCCCTGCCGGAGGCGGTGGTGGAGCTCTTCGCGCCCCGGGCCCTGCCCACCGGACTCCGGCACGGCACCGTCACCGTGGGCGGCGGCAGGGGGGTGGAGGTCACCACCTACCGGGTGGATGGGACCTATCTGGACAGCCGCCACCCGGACCATGTCACCTTCACCCGGTCCCTCCGGGAGGACCTGGCCCGCCGGGATTTCACGGTGAATGCCATCGCCATGGACCTTCGGGGGGAGATCGCCGACCCCTTCGGGGGCCGGGAGGACCTGGAGAGGGGCGTCCTCCGGGCGGTGGGGGAGGCGGAGAGGCGCTTTGAGGAGGACGCGCTGCGGATTCTCCGGGGCCTCCGCTTCGCCTCCAGGCTGGGCTTCTCCATCGAGCCGGGGACGGACAGCGCCATCCGCCGGTGCGCCCCGCTTTTGCGGAAAATCGCCACCGAGCGGATCCGGGAGGAGCTGACCGGCGTACTCCTGGGGGAGCACGTGCTGGAGGTGCTGCTGAGCTACCCGGACGTGCTGGGGGTGCCCCTGCCGGAGGTGCTGCCCGCCGTAGGCTTCGACCAGCGCAGCCCCTACCACTGCTACGACGTGTGGGAGCACACCGCCAGAGCCGTGGCGGCGGCAAAGCCCTGGCCGGTTCTCCGCTGGACCCTGCTGCTCCACGACCTGGGCAAGCCGGACACCTTCACCGTAGACGGGGAGGGCCGGGGCCACTTCTACGGCCACTGGCGCAAGAGCGTGGAGAAAGGGTCGGCCATCCTGGACCGGCTGCGGTTTGATCACCAGAGCAAGAGGACCATCCTCACCCTGGTGGAGCGCCACGACGCGCCCCTGACCCTCAGCGAGAAAGCCGTCCGGCGGAATCTCTCCCGGTACGGGGAGGAGACGGTGCGGCTGCTGCTGGAGGTGAAGCGGGCGGACAACCTGGCCCAGGCGGAGCGGTTCCGGGACAGGCTGGGGCTCCTGGACCAGTGGGAGGCGCTGCTGAACCTGGTGCTGGAGCAGGGGGACTGCTTCACCCTGCGGCAGCTGGCGGTGAAGGGAAACGATGTCATGGCCCTGGGCCTCCGGGGGCCGGCGGTGGGGAGGTGCCTCAGCGCCCTGCTGGAGCTGGTGATTGACGAAACACTCCCCAACGACAGAGAAATTCTGCTGGATTACGCAAAGGAGAAGCTGCTATGACATATCTGGGCGCACACCTGTCCTCCGCAGGAGGATTTTACAGGATGGGAAAGACGGCGCTGCACATCGGCGCCAACACCTTCCAGTGCTTTGTCCGGAACCCCCGGGGCGCCCGGGCCAAGGCCGCCGACCCGGCGGACCTGGGGAAGCTGCGGGAGCTGCTGGAAAAAAATGCCTTCGGCCCCATTGTGGCCCACGCCCCCTACATTATGAACCCCTGCTCACGGGACGAGGGCATCCGGGCGCTGGCGGAGCGGATGATGGGGGAGGACCTGGCCCTCATGGAGCACCTGCCGGGGAATTATTACAACTTCCACCCGGGCAGCCACGTGGGCCAGGGGGTGGAGGCGGGTTGCCGCTTCATCGCGGGGATGCTGGACCGGGTGGTGAGGCCCGATCAGGCCACCACCGTGCTGCTGGAGACTATGGCGGGCAAGGGCAGCGAGATCGGCGGACGGTTCGAGGAGCTGCGGATGATTCTGGACATGGCGGCGTGCCGGGAGAAGCTGGGGGTGTGCCTGGACACCTGCCACGTGTCCGACGCGGGCTACGACATCGCCGGGGACCTGGACGGGGTGCTGGCGGAGTTTGACCGGGTCATCGGGCTTTCGCGCTTGAAGGCCGTCCACATCAACGACAGCATGAACCCCCTGGGTGCAAAAAAGGACCGCCACGCCCGCATCGGGGAGGGGACCTTGGGCACGGAGGCCATTGTCCGCTGCATCACCCACCCGGCGCTGCGGGACCTGCCGTTCCTGCTGGAGACCCCCACCGACGACGCGGGCCACGGGGAGGAGATCGCCCTCCTCCGGCGGATGGCAGATTTCAAAGTTAGCTTTCGGTAATTCAGTTCACAACATAGAGACAGATAAAAAGAACAGCCATACCCGAACAAATGCCCGAGTATGGCTGTTGTGTTTGTTGCACCCCTGTTTGGCAGCTGCCCTGTGGCAGTATTGTTTCGATCCTGTCGAGCGACCGGATGGGTGCTCCTTTTATGGTTTCCCGCAATACAACCTATGCCTATGACGCGGCCTGCTTCTTCTCTATGGCCTGCTTGGAGCGGAGCTGGTCCGCCCGCCGCTTCTGGGAGGCCCTGCGGAAGCGCTCGGCGATGGGGCCGGCGTCCTTGTAGATGGCGGTTTTGGCGTGCCACGTTCCGTCCTCCTTCTCGGAGGTGATCACCAGATACAGCCGCCGGTGCTCGGGGCACTTGCAGCGCTGGACCTGCTCGGTGGGGCCGGTGCGGACCCAGCGGCCCGGGGAGACGGCCTGGGCGCAGAGGGGGCAGACGGGCCGGGTCACCTCCGGCCGGTTCTTGCAGTCCCAGCGGCTGTCAAAGACGCCCAGATCCAGCTCCCACAGGGGCGGCGGGCCCTTGGGCTTGGGGGGCTTGTGGAAGAGGGTCAGGCCCTCAAATCTGTCCAGCATGGTCTGGTAGACCATGACGGTGTAGAATGTGTCGTTCCAGGCGCTGTGGAAGTCCAGATCCGTGTCCATCTCCAGATCCGTGACCGCCTTCTCCAGGGAGGGCTGCATGCCCAGATCCCCGCCGAAGAGCTTCTGGTACATGTATTGGAGGTCGTAGAACTGGCACTTCCAGCCCGCGTCGAAGGAGATACGGTGGAACTCAAAGTTCTTCAGCAGCACCTCCACGTCGTTGTTGCCCCACTCGATGAACACGGGGTTGTCCCCGCACCAGCGGAGGAACGCGGGGCCCATGTCCAGAAAGGTGGGGGCCTCCGCCAGCAGGGCCTTCAGCTCCTCCTTCCCGTAGGGCAGCAGGCGGAGGGTGCGGTTTTCGATTTTGCGGCCGACCTTGGGGTGGACGTAGCTGTGGAAGGAGTCCAGCATGGCGCCGGTGAATTGGTCCACCTTGATGGCCGCTACCTCGATCAGCTCGTGGAAGGGCAGTCTCTCCCCGTCCCGGCGGTAGAAGGTGGTATTCCATTCCAGATCCAGAAAAATCAGCTCTGCCATACGGTCAACGCTCCAGTAAAGTAGTCATATCCGCCGGGGGCGGCGCGGAGAGGGAGAGGGCCTGTCCCGTCACGGGGTGCAGCAGTTCCAGCCGGGCGGCGTGGAGGGCGGGGCGGGCAATCAAATTCCGGTCCTCGGTGCCGTAGAGCCAGTCCCCGGCCAGAGGACAGCCCAAGGCCGCCATGTGGACCCGGATCTGGTGGGTGCGGCCCGTCCGGGGCGTCAGCGCCACCAGGGAGAAGGGGCTTCGGATTTCCAGCACCCGGTAGTTCGTCGCCGCCGGCTTGCCCGCCGGGTCCACCTGCCGCTTCAGGGCCGAGCCGGGGGCCCGGGCGATGGGGAGGTCGACGCGCCCCTCCGGGGGATCAGGCGTCCCCACACAGACGGCCAGATATTCACGGCGGAAGGCGTCCGTGTGGAGCTGCCGCCGCAGGCGGTCGTGGACGTAGCCATTCTTGGCCACTGCCATGAGGCCGGTGGTGCCCCGGTCCAGCCGGTTCACCGGGTGGAAGGAGAAGCCGGGGCCCAGGTAGTGGGCCAGGCCGTTGGCCAGCGTGGCCTCGACCGGGGACAGGGAGGAGGGGATCACCGCCAGGGGCGCGGGCTTGTTCAGCACCAGCAGGTGCTCGTCCTCAAAGCGGATGTCCAGCTCCATAGCCACGGGCGGAATTTCCGCGGCACGCTCCCCGGCGACAGATCCGCCGCCAGCAGGTCGCCGGCCTGGACCACCGCGCTGGTGAAGACTCGCGTCCCGTTGAGGGTCAGGCCGGTCTCCGTGCGCTTGAGGCGGTTTATCAGGGCTGTGGAGAGCCCCAGCTCGTATTTCAGCAGGGAGCGGACGGTGCGCCCCGCCAGATCCGCCGTCACAGACAGCTCGAGCCGCGCCATCTTCCGCCTCCCTCCGCGCCATCTTTGTACGCGAAATGGCGCAACAAACAAATTATACAACACTTTCCGCCTGTTTTCAACCGTCAGAATGGCCCTGACGGGGGAAATTTTCAGAGGACAGGCAGACGCAAAGAAGCCGCGGGCGGATGCCCGCGGCGGCGCCCTGCGGCACCTTACTTTTATGCTTCGAATTTTACGGTTGCGGCTCTTCGCCATGCTTGGGCTCTTCGTTCTGCTTGGGTTCTTCGTCCTGCTTGGGCTCTTCGCTCTGCTTGGGCTGAATGCGCAGGAACATGGCGGCAAGGTGCAGCAAGACGGCGCTCACCGAGTTCCCGAGCACGATCATCATGAGATAGCCGAAC